>JAHENA010000038.1:24413-27349 GCA_024643405.1 Flavobacteriales bacterium
TTCAAGTCAAGCAAAGCTTTATTAATTTCTGAAGGGTGTTCAATTGAAAAACTTTTTTGAAATGCATCCAAATTCGCAGTGATTTGCAGAGGCTCTCCTGATTGCCAAAGAATGGGCATATAGTTAGACACCAATGGATCATCAGTTTGTAAATAATTAGGAGCCTTTCCAGTTACCTGAAGGGCTAATTCTAACAATACTGGTTCTTTGGTTATTGGCAAGTTCAGGAACTCAAAGCTACCATCAGAATTTACTACCGCAGAATCTATGACTTTTCCAAAATAGGAAGCCGCTACCTCCCTTAAGGTTTCAGGTTTAATGAGGTAAATCTTAATGTTATTGTTTTCAATACCTTCTAGGTTTCCCGATATATCTGCAGGAGCATTACAAGCCAGAAGCGCTAAAGTTATTAATAGAAGGCCGATGATGTTTTTTGTAGAGATGGTTCTCATTGATGTTATATTAATGTCAACAGTTTTGTATAACTAAAGCTGCCGATTTGAAAGCGTCATTTTTCGATTTTTAAATTTAATAATTTTTGTTTTAAAAAGATGCCATTTTACTAAAACAAGCAATTTTTGACAAGTATTGCTGGTAGTAGTTTTTATTTTTTCATAAATCGTGTAGACAGCCATTTTCTTACTGGTTCATCATAAAGTTTTAATATGGCATATGAAAGCAAAACAATGATAATTAAAAGCCCGAATCCTACCCAAACACCAACATTAATTGGTATGTTATTGTTCATAATCCAACTATAAAATGCGTAAATAAAAGGATAATGAATTATATATATTGGATATGAAATATCACCCAAAAAGGTACATGCTTTTTCTGTGTATTTATTTTTTATTTCTCCAATTGCTCCAAGATAAATGATTATTGGAAAAATCAGGATTACCATGAATGAATCGTACAGACCATTAATCCAGACATGTTCATGGCCTCCTAACCTTGGAAAGCTCAGTACTAAGACCAGCAATAAACTTGAAAATATAAAGGTACTTCTGGTTTTTATAATCTTAATGGTCCTTCTAAGTAACATACCTGCCATATAGGGAAATAAAAGACGTGTAAAACCAATTCGCAATTGTTCAGGTTCCACAGACCAACCTCCAATGATATCGCCATTTGGACTGGTTACAGCCATTTGAATTAAGGCTATACCGGCTATAGCCACAAAAACCCCCAACATTAATTTAGATAACTTTCTTAAAACAAGAGCATGGAGTATGTTGGCAATATATTCCAAAAATAAAGACCATGCAGGACCATTTAAAGGATGCATTTCATTCCATCCTCTAATATCCATGGATGGAGGTACGGGCATTAATGTGTAACCAATCAATAACACGAATATTAGTTGCCACAAAGAGGTATCTGCAATTTTGGGAAACATTTCAGATTCTCCAAAATAGAAACAAATTGCTCCAATAGTCATTCCCATTATAATCATGGGATGTAACCGAATTATGCGTCTTTTAAAAAAGTCTTTTAAACTCATGGTTCCCCAACGGTCATCATACGCATGAGCCATAACATAACCTGATAGCATAAAAAAGAAGTCAACGGCTAAATAGCCATGATTTATGAGCTGTTTAACATGGTCTCCCCCAGAGTAGAATTCTAAAATATGAAATAATACCACCACAATGGCGGCCACACCTCTTAAGGCGTCCAATATTTTAAAATGTCTTTTAGAATCTATAAAAGCAGAACTAGATTTTATCATAATTTTTTATTCAAACAGCTGCCATTGTGTTCTTGTATGGTTAGTCGCGTTGGCTAGTAACTAAATTAGTAAAAGAAAACGAACCAGAGGAAAATTCGCAGGATTTTCCTGGTAGACATAAACCAGCGATTAATTTTATACGGAATAAGCGGGTCGGTTTTTTTTGAAGTCTTATTTATTATCATTAATGTCTAATCTGAATAAAATCAAATTTGAATTTGTCTCATCAACGTTATCTGTACTCTTAAATTTCAATTCTTTTAGAAGGTTGGTTGAACTTTGGTTATCCTTATGTGTATAAGCATCAATTGTTTTTAGTCCAAATGTTTGCATGGCATATTCAATTATTTTTATTGCTGCTTCTCTCATAATTCCTTTTCCTTGATATTCTGGTAAAAGTTCATATCCAATTTCACATTTTTTTAGTTCTTCTGAAACATCAAAAAGACAAATTGTTCCTACAAGTTTTTCGTTTCCTTTTTGTGTAATTGCCCAATAAGAAAGGCTGTTGTTTTTGATCTTCTGAATAAATTGCCATGCGTCTTTCAATGTTTTACTTGGCTGTCTGTCAAGATATTTGTTTATAAAAATATCAGAACGTAGAAGAAATATTTCCTTAACATCGCTATCTGATAATTGTCGGAGATTCAACCTTTGAGTTGTCAAGAAGGGGAAGGATTTCAAATTTCTATGCTCCATTTAATCATGTAATATTTGTGTGGTCTTTAATTTCTCACCTGACAGTTAATGCGTTTGTGTGCTAGGATTTTCCGAAAGGAAAGTCAGAAGTAATGAACTATAGCCGCTGTTAGCTGCCGGCTTTTTTTAATTCAATTCTAATTTCATCATTATGTCGGTCTGTTCGTCATTTCCGAGTTTGAAAATATGTTTGTCAAATGCTACAAATCCATTTTTTTCATAAAAACGGATTGCTCTTGGATTTTCTTCCCAAACTCCTAACCAAACATTTTCTAGATTTTTCTCTTTCGCCAATTCAATAGCTTTGTCGAATAAAATTTGTCCTACTTTTTTTCCGTGAAATTCTTTTAGCACATAAATCCGCTCAATCTCAAGTGAGTTTTTGACTTTTATTTCGGTTTGTGATTCTCCAACATTAACTTTTAAATATCCGATTATTTTTTCGTCAAGTTCCGCAAAGTAGAATTCAGCATTTTTGTCGGTTAGTTCTGTTTTTAGTTTTTCG
>JAHENA010000121.1 GCA_024643405.1 Flavobacteriales bacterium
TTAAAAACAGATTCCAGATAATTGATTTCTTGCTTTTTTTAGCCTGATTTTTGTCAAGCTCTTCCGGTTTGGTTTTTATGATACCGTGTGGTGTCAGATCATAAACCCACCCAAGAATTATCGCTATTGGCAAACCAATTATGAGTGCTATAATAATCAGTTTCATTACCCATGGAGGAGCCTCAAAACTACTCGTAACCAAACCAGCAATTTGAGCTAACAACCATCCTGTTATCCCATAAGAGATTGTAACCCCATAGACTTTTCGCCTCTTTAATTCAGAAAAGAATTTTTTAGGATTCATAAGTTAAATTTATGGAAAAATTAAAGATTATCGGACAAATAAGACGGTAATGTTGAACCTAATCAACATGAATTATCAAAAAAATGATAAATAAAGTCACTTTAGCCGGATAGGTACAAAAAGTACGCAATAAAGAATTCCTAATTTGGTTGATTTTTGAGATAGAAAAGAAATAACCCGATTGCTATTTGATTTAGAATGCATTTCTAACAATCTAAAGGATTAAAGGAAGTGTCGGGCAGAGAAATTGTTATTCAAATGAAGGTGCCGTAATTGAAGATGAAACGTCATATTTATTAAAATATTTATATAAAAAAAAGCGTGCTATATAGTACGCTTTTTTTATATAATTAGACATTAATCTATTCATTCATATGTCTGATTTCATATATAAAAGTTTCTAAATCTACCCCGTTAGCTACTAAGGTTAAAGCCTTGTCAACAATGTACTTTACATTTTCAGGATGAAATCCTAAACCCACACCAATTTTTCTAAGTAAAATTTCTTCATGGTCGCCTTTAATATGGTCTACATGAACCATACGAGCTAAATCATATAATCGCTCTAAACGAACATCATAAGACAATGGAGGGTTAATAGGATGCGATTGATAATCTTTTAAAATCAGTTTATAATCAGACTGGTTGATGTCTAAATTAAAGGCTAATCTGTCTAAAAATTCTTTTTCTTCATCAGTAATAATACCGTCATCCATAGCTACTCTTACAATAGCGGCAAAATGATCTTCATTACGTTTTTTAAAACCACTATCAAATAAATCTGAAATCGACATGTTGTAATTTTTATTTGTGCTGCAAATATAAATAAACTAAAAAGCTATTTAAAATTAATTGGGCTCTTTTTTGGCATTTCATTTTACTTGGAAAATGTCGTGTTTTCACAATGCGCTTTTTTATTTAAAAAATAAAAGGAGCTCAAACAAATGGTCCAATCACCAATGCAATCTACTTATAAAAATAACATTTCTAAATCCAATATTCGTATTTCTTAAACTATATTTGCACCTTTATTACACCAAAGTTTAAAAAAAAGAAGGTGTACAAATTATATTAGTTGAGTAAAACAGTTTTGTTACAAACTTATGAACGGGTTTTGCAGATGCAAAATCTTCAAACTGCTATTTCTCAAAACGAAAGCAAAACACATTTAAAAGGTTTAGTAGGTTCTTCCTTATCATTTGTAATTTCCAATGCCTTTAAGCAGTCAGAAAAACCATTTTTAATTGTTTTTAATGATAAGGAAGAAGCGGCATTTTATTTAAACGATTTAGAACAGTTATGTGGAGAAAAGGACGTTTTTTTTTACCCGGGAAGTTACCGCAGGCCGTATCAAATTGAAGAGACCGATAACGCTAATGTGTTATTACGTGCTGAGGTTTTAAATCGCATCAATTCCAGAAAAAAACCAGCTATAATTGTCACGTATCCCGATGCCCTTTTTGAGAAAGTAGTAACCAGAAAAGAGTTAGATCGGAACACCTTAAAGATTACTGTTGGTGATAAGCTATCAATCGATTTTATAAACGAAGCGCTTTTTGAATATCAGTTTAAACGGGTTGACTTTGTCACAGAACCAGGAGAATTTTCGGTACGTGGTGGTATTGTAGATGTATTTTCATTTTCCCATGATATACCATTTAGAATGGAATTTTTTGGAGATGAGGTGGATAGTATTAGAACTTTTGATGTAGAAACCCAGTTGTCTATTGAGCAAATAAGAAAAATCAATATCATTCCAAATGTTGAAAATAAATTTTTAGATGAACAGCGAGAAAGTTTTTTAAAATACATGGCGCAGAAAACAGTGGTGTATTTTAAGAATGCCGATTTGTTTTTTTCTAGAATCGACGACTTTTTCTCAAAGGCAGAAGAGGCTTTTAAAACCCTTTCCACCACTTTAAGACACGCTGAACCTCATGAATTATTCTGCAATTCAACGTTGCTAAAAAGACAGCTTTTAGATTTTTCAATCATTGAATTTGGTTCTGTAACAGTATTTACTAAATCATTTGAAAATACGGTGCTGTTCAATACCACACCACAACCGTCATTTAACAAGCAGTTTGACCTGTTAATAGAAGATTTAAATGCCAATTATGATAAAGGTTTTACTAATTATATTGTTTGTGTTAGTGAACAACAGGCCAAACGATTTCATGATATTTTTGATGATTCTCATTTAGAAGTAAAACCTTATAAAACGATTGTGCTTTCATTGCATCAGGGTTTTGTGGATCATGAAAATAAAATCCTTTGTTATACAGATCATCAAATTTTTGAACGATATCATAAATTTCAGATTAAAAATGGTTATGCTAAAAAGCATGCCATTACGTTAAAAGAACTTACAAATTTAGAAATTGGTGATTATGTCACTCATATTGATCACGGAATTGGACGCTTTGGCGGCTTGCAAAAAATTGATGTAGAAGGTAAGAAACAGGAAGCTATAAAATTAGTTTACGGTGAGCGCGACATCTTATATTTAAGTATCCATTCGCTACATAAAATCACCAAGTTTAATGGCAAAGATGGGAGGCCGCCTAAAATATATAAACTTGGCAGTAATGCCTGGAAGGTTCTTAAGCAAAAAACGAAGTCTCGAGTTAAAGAAATTGCCTTTAATTTAATACAACTTTACGCCAAGCGAAAAACCGAAAAAGGTTATCAATATAATCCAGATAGTTATATACAATTAGAATTAGAATCATCCTTTTTGTATGAAGATACACCAGATCAAATAACGGCAACAGCAGACATCAAAGCCGATATGGAAAGCGAGAGACCAATGGACCGATTGGTGTGTGGTGATGTTGGATTTGGAAAGACCGAAGTGGCTATTCGTGCTGCTTTTAAAGCTGTTGATAATGGTAAACAAGTGGCTGTTTTGGTGCCAACCACGATTTTGGCCTATCAACATTCCAGAACCTTTACCGAGCGATTAAAAGATTTTCCTGTGACGGTAGATTATTTAAATAGGTTTAGAACTACAAAAGAAAAAAGAGAAACTCTTGAAAATCTTGAAAAGGGTAAAGTAGATATCATTATAGGAACCCATCAATTAGTGAATCAAAACGTAAAATTTAAAGATTTAGGATTGCTTATTGTGGATGAAGAACAAAAATTTGGCGTTGCTGTAAAAGAAAAACTAAAAACCTTAAAAGAAAACGTGGATGTATTGACACTAACAGCCACACCCATACCAAGAACATTACAGTTTAGTTTAATGGCTGCCAGAGATTTGTCAGTTATAACAACACCTCCTCCCAACCGTTATCCTATTGAAAGTCATGTGATTCGTTTTAATGAAGAGGTGATTCGGGATGCTGTGAGTTATGAGATAGAACGCGGTGGACAAATATTTTTTATTCATAATCGTATTGAAAATATTAAAGAAGTTGCAGGCTTGATTCAACGTTTAGTGCCAGATGCCAAAATTGGTATTGGACACGGGCAGTTAGATGGCAAAAAGTTAGAAAATCTGATGCTTCAATTTATGAATGGTGCTTTTGATGTCTTGGTAAGTACTACCATAGTGGAAAGTGGGCTTGATGTACCTAATGCGAATACTATTTTTATTAATAATGCAAATAATTTTGGCCTGAGTGATTTACATCAAATGCGAGGAAGAGTAGGGAGAAGCAACAAAAAGGCCTTTTGCTATTTTATCACACCCGAATATTCTGCAATGACAGATGATGCCAGAAAACGGATTACTGCTCTAGAACAATTCACTGAATTGGGCAGTGGGTTCAATATCGCTATGAAAGATTTGGAAATTCGAGGCGCTGGAGATTTATTAGGAGGTGAACAAAGTGGTTTCATAAATGAAATTGGTTTTGAGACTTATCAGAAAATATTAAATGAAGCTATTGAGGAACTTAAGGAAACGGAATTTAAAGATTTGTATCAGAAAGATTCAAGCGACAAAGAATATGTAAAAGATGTTACCATTGATTCGGATTTTGAATTATTATTTCCAGATGATTATGTCAACAATATTACAGAACGTTTAAACCTTTATACGCAGCTTAATAATATTAAAACAGAGGAAGAACTGAAAATCTTTGAATCACAACTTATTGACCGTTTTGGAGAATTACCTAAACAGGTTGTGGATTTACTAAATAGTGTTAGAATAAAGTGGATTGCCAGTAAGATTGGATTTGAAAAATTAGTGATGAAACACAATAAGTTAGTGGGGTATTTTATTAGCGATCAGCAAAGTAATTTTTATCAAAGTAAATGGTTTACCAAAGTACTGCAATTTGTTCAGACAAATCCGAATATTTGTAAAATCAAAGAAACACAAACGCGTAATGGTTTGCGTTTATTACTTACTTTTGAATCTATTAAATCGGTTAAACAAGCTTTATCAAAGTTAGAACCTATTCTGGCTTAATTTTTGTCAAGAATTAATAAATTTTTATCATGCTAAAACGACTTATTTTTTTAGTAATCATATTCCCGGGTATTCTTTTTTCACAACACACCATTAAAGGAACGTTTACAAATTCAAAGGATTACAAATACGCTTTATTGTATAAAATATTGCCCTTGTCAACGTCATATATTGGAAATGCGGAAATCAAAGAAGACGGAAGTTTTTTATTGCCTGTTGATGCTTCTGCTACGGCTGGTATGTATAAAATTGTTTATGCCATGCCGAAAGAAGAATATAATTTCGATATTATTTATAACGCAAAGGAAGATATTGAATTCACTTTTGATAGTGAAACAGGAATTACTTATCAAGAATCAATTGAGAACAAACTGGTAACAGGTTATACCAGCAGCATGTCATTAATAAGCCAAAGTATCTCTAATTTTTTCAGACAACAAAGTAAAGACATTATAGCCCTTATGGATATTTTCAAAACGCAGCGTGAAACACAAGCTAGTTTTGAAGAAGCAGCCAAAGGCACGATTGCTTTAGAATTCATTAAAGCGAATAGACCTTTTATTCCTGAGCATTTTGAAACAATTCAAGAGTATATAAAAAATCTGGAAAATCACTTTTTTGATCACGTAGATTTTAAAAATGTGACTTTACAGAGCTCTGATTTTTTACTGGACCGGATGTATAATTATATTCTTGGTATGGGAAAAGATGATCATGATATTACCGCTACTTACAAAAGGAATATTGATGTTTTTTATAAAGCTATGGATGATGCACCAATAGCCATTAAAAGCAGCTTGTTGCTTCAATTATGGCGAAGTATGGCTGATTCTGATTTTGAAAACGTTGCGAATTATATTTCAGACACCTATTTAATAAGTATTGCGAAATCATTAAATGACCAGATTCTTATAGATGAGTTAGTTCAGTTTAAAAACACCTCTAAGGAAAGTAAGGCGCCAGATTTTTATCTAGATAAAACAAAAAAATTAAGTGATTTAACGGGTTCAGAGTATTATGCACTTGTTTTTTGGAGCAGTACCTGTTCTCACTGCCTTAATGAAATTCCTCAATTAGAAGCCTATATTAAAACTTTAAAAGAAGGAGAACTTCAGGTGGTCGCAATAGGGCTGGAGGATGATGATTTAAACTGGTCAAAAAAAATTAAAGAGTTTCCAGATTTTATTCATGTTTTAGGATTAGGTAAATGGGATAACGATACAGGAAATAAATACGATATAAAAGCAACACCAACTTATTTTATTTTAGATAAAAACAAGAGGATTGTCGCGAAACCTAATGATATTGAAGCGTTAAAAAGCTTCTTCAATAAATAATATTTTGGTTTTATTGGCATAAAGTTAGAAATGATAAAACGCGTTTTCTAAATGCGTTATGTTATAGTTTTTACCTTCTTTGACGATAGCAATAATATCAAACCGTACTTCAACATCTAATTTATGTATAGCTATATATTCATCCACGGCTTTTACTAATCTTTTAATTTGACTTGGTTTTACAAAATCTTGGGGATTCCCAAAATCTATAGTAGACCTGGTTTTCACTTCAATAATAGCAAGAGTGTTCCCTTTTTTCGCTATAATATCAACTTCAGCTTTGTCAAACCTATAATTTCTTTCTTCAATAGTATAGGCACATTTCAGTAGATAATCTACTGCTAGTTTTTCGCCTTTTTTTCCAAGCTCGTTATGTTGTGCCATAATTGTTTTTAGAAGATGTAATATTCAGCTGTTTAAAAATACATAAAAAAAGTTTTCAGGATATTTTTAGTCTAGACTAAAAATATTTTTACTCTTAAGTAAAAAATCATATCTTTACAATATAACATATTGCCATGGTTACATTATCAGAAGAAAATTATTTAAAAGCAATTTATCATCTTGGAAAGCAGGGAACACTTGCAGTAAGTACCAATGCGATTGCTGATAAAATTGAAACGAAGGCTTCTTCAGTGACGGACATGATTAAGAAACTGGCTGATAAAAATTTAGCCAATTATGTGAAATATCAAGGTGTCAGTTTAACAAATGAAGGCCGATTAGCGGCAGCTTCTGTCATACGGAAGCATAGGCTTTGGGAAGTGTTTTTGGTCAATAATCTTAATTTTTCATGGGAGGAGGTTCATGAAGTGGC
>JAHENA010000122.1 GCA_024643405.1 Flavobacteriales bacterium
AAAGTGATCAGGAAGTAAGATGGTGCCCTGGATGTGATGATTATGTTATTTTACGGTCCATGCAAAAAGCGCTTCCAGAAATGGGTGTTAAAAAAGAGGAAGTAGTATTTATTTCGGGTATTGGGTGTTCGTCTCGGTTTCCGTATTATATGAATACTTATGGTATGCACTCTATACATGGTAGAGCTCCCGCAATAGCAACAGGTGTTAAACTGGCTAACCCAAATTTAAGTGTATGGGTTATGACGGGTGATGGTGATGCTATGGCTATTGGTGGTAATCATTTTATTCATGTGTTAAGAAGAAATATAAATTTAAACATAGTCTTGTTTAATAATGAGATTTATGGATTAACAAAGGGTCAATTTTCTCCAACATCAGTTGTAGGACAAAAAACAAAATCTTCTCCTTACGGAAATACACAACCTCCATTTAATCCTGGAGAATTGGCATTAGGTGCTAATGCAAGATTTTTTGGAAGGATAGGTGGAAATGTTCCTAAGGATATTTCTCAAATGCTTATTGAAGCCCACAAGTTTAAAGGAACGTCTCTTATTGAAGTATTACAAAATTGTGTTATTTTTAATGACGGTTGTTATAGTAATATTACTAATAAAGACGTAAAGGAGGATAAACAGATTTATTTAGAACACGGAAAACCAATGATTTTTGGTAAAAACCGAGATAAAGGATTGGTTTTAAATAAGCTTAAGTTAGAAGTTGTGACTATTGGAGAAAATGGCATCACTGAAGAGGATATTTTAGTGCATGATGCTAAAGAAAAAGATCCAACCATGCATCAAATGTTAGTACGCTTACAATACCCAGTAGCAACAGGAATTATAAGAAGTTATGATGATGTGACACTTGAAGAGCGTGAAGATGATTTAACTAGACAAGTGAAGAAAAATTCTAAGTTTACTAAAACGAATGATTTGTTCTTTTCTGGAGAAATATATATGGTAAAATAAATTCTTAAAAACTGACTTATATCAGTAAACACGCAGATAATTACTACTAATTTTGAATTAATATTATTGAATACTTAAAATGGGATCTGAAGCTATCATTGTATTTTTACTAGCCGGAATTGTTTTAGTAGCAGGAGCAAATTTCTTGTCAAATTTAATTTCTCACAAATCAGATAATGCTCAAAAAAGAGAGCCTTATGAAAGTGGTATGACCACCATCGGACCAACTTGGGTTCAATTTAAAGTGGGCTATTATTTGTTTGCAATCCTGTTCTTAATCTTTGATGTTGAGGTGGCGTTTTTGGTGCCTTGGGCTGTTGTTTTTAAAGATTTTGGAGCGGTCGCTTTAATTGAAATTTTTGTATTCTTATTGATATTAGGATTAGGGTTAATTTATGCATGGAAAAAAGGCGCATTGAAATGGGAGTAGAAGATAAAAAAAGATACATCTCTGAAGTTCAAGATAGAGATCACAAATTTACTGAAGATTTTCCGGGGAAAGTTATTCCCGCGGGCAATGGAGCTAACGTGATTGTTACTTCATTAGATAAAATAATCAATTGGGGGCGATCAAATTCACTTTGGTCGCTTTATTTTGGTACCAGTTGTTGCGCCATTGAAATGATGCAAACCGGTGCCGCCAGACATGATTATTCTCGATTTGGTTTTGAAGTGGCACGCCCTTCCCCTCGTCAGGCAGATTTAATCATTATTGCAGGAACTATAGTCAATAAAATGGCACCTGTTTTAAGACGATTATATGATCAGATGGCGGAACCTAAATATGTGATCGCCATGGGTGCCTGTGCTATATCTGGTGGTCCATTTTTTTATAATACATACTCAGTGGTTAAAGGTGCAGATCACGTCATTCCAGTAGATGTTTATGTTCCCGGCTGCCCACCACGTCCGGAAGCTTTATTGCAAGGCATGTTAATGCTTCAGGATAAAATCAGAACAGAAAGCATGAAAAATAAAGAAAATCCTATTGATGGGTTTGATGAGGGTATTTAAATAACAAGTTATGACTAATGAAGCCTTACAAAAATTAATAAATGACTGGATTCCAGATTTAGAGTTTTCTGAAGAAGAATCTCAGTTTTTAAATATAACCGTTAAACCAGAAAATCTTCATCAATTAATGTCAGACCTGAAGTCTAATAAGGAGACAAGTTTTGATTATTTATTTTGTTTAAGTGGTGTGGACTGGCAACCAGAACTTGGTGTTGTATATCATTTAGAGTCCACTACACACAGACATATTATTGTTGTAAAAGTAAAGACAACAGATAGAGAGAATCCTGTTCTTGATACAGTTTGTGATATATGGAGAACCGCTGAATTTCATGAACGTGAAGTTTTTGATTTCTTCGGAATAAAATTCAATAATCATCCTAATTTAAAACGTTTGTTCTTAACAGATGAATGGGAAGGCTTTCCTTTAAGAAAAGACTATGAAGATGAAATTAACATGGTTATTAAATAGGCGATTATGGAAACAACTTTAATTAAAAGCAATTTTAAATCTGAAGAATATTTCATTAATATGGGGCCTCAGCATCCGGCCACACATGGTGTATTGCGTTTGCTTTTAACCATTGATGGTGAGATTATTAAAAAAGTGGAGCCAGATTTAGGTTATATCCATCGTTCTATTGAGAAAATGTGTGAGCGCGATAGCTATCAACAAATCGTGCATCTTACAGATAGAATGGATTATTTGTCTTCTCATATAAATAATGAAGCCGTATGTCTAACAGTTGAAAACGCACTTCAGTTGGATATTCCTGACCGTGTAAAAGTTATCAGGACTATACTTGGAGAGTTAACTAGAATAGCTTCTCATACATTATGGTGGGGTGTTATGGGAATGGATGTTGGAGCGCTTACCACGTATTTTTATGGTTTCAGAGATCGGGAAATGATTAATGACATTTTCGAAGAAACTTGTGGCGCACGTTTAACCATGAATTATAATATTCCTGGTGGATTGATGTTTGATATTCATCCAAATTTTGTTCAGAGAACTAAAGATTTTATAAAGCATTTTAAAACAAAATTACCTGAATATGACACCTTGTTAACAGGGAATGTTATATTCCAAAAGCGTATGAAAGGTGTTGGAATATTATCAAAAGAAGACGCCATTTCTTTTGGAGCATCAGGACCTGTTGGTCGTGGTTCTGGTTATTCATGTGATGTTAGAAAGCATCATCCTTATAGCGCTTATGATAAAGTAACATTTAATGAAGCTCTAAAAACCGAAGGCGATACCTTTGCGAGATATCAAGTTAGAATTCAGGAAATGTGGGAATCTATGGCAATCATAGAGCAATTAATAGATAACATTCCAGAAGGGGACGTTCAGGTGGCAACGAATGCGGTCATCAAATTACCAAAAGGAGAGTTTTATCAAAAGGTAGAAACAGCACGTGGTGAATTAGGCGTTTACATCATTAGCACAGGAACAAAAAATCCATACCGCGTTAAATTCCGCTCACCAGGTTTTTCAAACTTATCCTTATTAAATCATATTGCAGTTGGCGGAAAAATTGGAGATTTAGTAGCCTCTATGGCTACATTAGACCTTGTAATACCAGATATTGACAGATAAAATGAGCACAATGAATATATCTTTAAATATAACAGAAACAATTCAAGAATGGCTCATGAGCATGATGCCGGAAGGTGTTGCAAGTATTGCAGCTATGGTCACAGTGGCCCTCATTTATTTAATAATTTTTGCAGTTGCAGGATTATACTTAGTACTTCTTGAACGCAGAGTTGCTGCCTGGTTTCAATTACGTATTGGACCAAATAGAGTAGGACCTTTAGGATTGTTACAAACCATGGCGGATGCTTTAAAATTGGTTTCAAAAGAGTTGACTGGAACCATTAAAGCAGATAAGTTTTTATACAACTTGGCGCCCTATTTTGTGATCGTTTCGTCATTAATGGCTTTAGCTGTGTTTCCTTTTACAAAAGAATTTCAGGCATTTGACATTAATATAGGTATTTTCTTTTTAATAGCTATTTCATCCATTGGAGTCATAGGTATTTTACTTGGAGGCTGGAGTAGCAATAACAAGTTTGCACTTATTGGAGCTATGCGAAGTGGCGTACAAACTATTAGTTATGAATTATCTGTAGGTTTATCACTGTTAACAATGATTGTTATCACAGGAAGTTTGCAATTATCAGAAATTGTTGAAGTTCAAAAGCAGGGTTGGTTAATTCTTCAAGGACATGTACCTGCTATTATAGCCTTTATGGTTTATATGATTGCCGGAACAGCAGAAACCAATAGAGCACCATTTGATATGGTTGAGGCTGAATCTGAATTGGGGGCTGGATTTCATACAGAATATTCAGGAATGAAATTTGCCTACTTCTTTTTGGCTGAGTTTATAAACATGTTTATTATTGCAGCCATTGCAACCACTGTATTTTTTGGGGCGTGGTTATCACCTTTCGGAATTACCGAATCTCTTCCTTGGTTAGGCGTTTTCTGGTTTTTGGGAAAAACATTGATACTGGTCTTTTTGATGATGTGGTTTAGATGGACTTTTCCACGATTAAGAGTGGATCAATTACTAACTCTTGAATGGAAATATTTGTTACCAATTAACTTAATCAACATTTTGATAATGGCAATAATTGTTTGGTTGAACTTAACAATTAAATTTTAAAGGCATGAGTTATTTTTCAGATATATATAAAGGAATAAAGACACTGCTTACTGGTATGAGTGTTACCGGAAAGTATTTTTTAACCTCACGTAAAGGAGCCATAACACAACAGTATCCTGATAACCGGGATACCTTAAAGATGTTTGAACGTTTTCGGGGAGAAGTGGTCATGCCGCATGATGAAAATAACGAACATCAATGTACAGGATGTCAAAAATGCGAGCTGGCATGTCCTAATGGCAGTATTGAAATCATTTGGGATAGAGGCATTGATGAAGCCACAGGTAAAAAGAAAAAGTTTATTGATAGACATATTTACCATTTAGGATTGTGTACTATGTGTGGATTGTGTATAGAAGCATGTCCAACAGATGCTATAGTCTGGGCTCAAAATTATGAGAATTCAACTTATGATAGAACTCAATTAACAAAAGTGTTAAACAGACCAGGTTCAAAAGTTAAAGCTGGTATTGAAGATTAATCATATGGAAAAATATATATTTTACATTTTATCGTTTATAATAATAGCATTTGCAGTGGCATCCGTATCTAGCCGGAAAATGCTCAGATCCGTTATTTATCTCTTATTTGTGCTTTGTGGTATTGCAGGAATTTATTTTTTAATTGACTATAATTTTTTGGCAGCAATTCAGCTTACGGTTTATGCCGGAGGTATAATCGTATTGATTATATTTTCCGTACTTCTTGTGCATCATATTGAAATGGAACTAGAGATGGCTAAAGTTTCAAGAAAGATTCTGACAGGTTTATTATGTGCTTTAGGTCTTGGCGTATTCTTGTATACTATTTATACCAATGATTTTAATGTTATTGAAAATAATATCACGACCTCTACCGCTCATATTGGAAGCAAACTGTTAAGCTATGATACAGGTGGATTTATTTTACCATTTGAAGTGGTGAGTGTATTGTTATTAGCAGCCATGATAGGAGCCATAGTGATAGCAAAAGGAAGAAAACTAACTGATAAAAATGAAGAAGCCTTATGATAGCAGGTATTAGTATATATGAAATTTTAACGGTAACATCCATTCTGTTTTTTATTGGGATTTACGGTTTTATTACTAGAAAAAATCTCATTTCAGTATTGATTTCCATTGAATTAATATTGAATGCCTCTGTGATTAATTTTGTTGTGATCAATAAGTATTTATATCCAGATATGCTGCAAGGCGTTATTTTTTCAATTTTTATTATAGCAGTTGCTGCGGCGGAAACAGCCCTGGCAGTTTCCATTATTATTAATCTTTACAGACAAATCAGTTCTGTTGAGGTTAAAGACACTGAAGTCATGAAATATTAATATTTCGAATTATGAATATTAGTTACATTGTATTAATTCCCTTAGTTCCATTAGCAGTATTTTTATTGCTAGGACTTAATAGTCAAAAAATCAAACCAGCAATCTCAGGATACATAGGTGTACTTGGATTGTCTATTTCTGCAGCACTTTCTTTTTATACAGCTTATCAGTACTTTTTAGTAGAAGGAAAAGTTGATGGTGTTTACCAGACTTTTGTCAATAAATCGGTCTGGATGAACTTTACGGATACGTTACATATTGATATGGGCATTCTTATTGATCCTATATCTGTAATGATGCTTGTTGTAGTTTCTACAGTTTCCCTCATGGTACATATTTACAGCAGAGGGTACATGAAAGGAGATGATGGATATACAAGGTTTTTCTCATTCCTATCTTTATTTACCTTTTCAATGTATGGTTTGGTATTAGCAACTAATTTATTTCAAATCTATATTTTTTGGGAACTGGTTGGAGTGTCTTCCTTTTTATTAATTGGATATTATTACACCAAACCTTCGGCAGTTTCAGCTGCTAAAAAGGCCTTCATTGTGACTCGTTTTGCTGATTTGG
This sequence comes from Flavobacteriales bacterium, assembly GCA_024643405.1. GTDB lineage: Bacteria > Bacteroidota > Bacteroidia > Flavobacteriales > Flavobacteriaceae > Yeosuana. The sequence goes on from JAHENA010000122.1 coordinate 6,558, forward strand.
GATTTCTTATCGGTATTTTAATCATGGGCTATTTTGCAGGGACTTATGATTTTGAAACTCTAAATAACCCTGAAGGGAGTGTTATTTTAAATTGGGCGTCTACCTCTTTTATGGGGCTTTCAGTCATTACATGGGCTTTAATATTAATATTTATGGGTGGTGCCGGTAAATCAGCGATGTTTCCATTACATATTTGGTTGCCTGATGCTATGGAAGGGCCAACACCGGTTTCAGCATTAATACATGCGGCAACAATGGTTGTAGCGGGCGTATTTTTAGTGGCGCGATTATTCCCCATGTTTTATTTTGTTGAAAATGGT
>JAHENA010000039.1 GCA_024643405.1 Flavobacteriales bacterium
ATTCATTATTATTCATTAAATAATCAAAAGTTAATTTATTTAATGTGTAAAATTGTTTTGAAAGCAATTCCGTTTTAATGTTTTTGACTCTTATTTTTGACATAAGTTTACTATATGAATATAATTAGTCTGACAATATCGTAAAATTAATTAATTATGAAATTTTAAGTTAACTTAATATAGTAAAAATGGATAAAGCCAATTGTACCGATATTTAGTAAATAAAAAATATTATATTTGATTCGCTATAACGCAAATTGCTCAAACAATGCTTTTAAACTTTACCATAAATTTTTTATCAGGATTTACTGTGATTGAACAGAGTGAGATTGTAACTGGTTTAATAGTGGTTGTTATCTTTTTTTCAATTCTGTTGATTTTAGGAATAAGAAAGTCTTATAAACTTAAAAAAGAAAATGAGCGACTTGATAAAATAAGTGAGGAAATAACAAAACAAAAAGAAGAGTATAAAGATTTTACTGAAGGCCATATGTATGGCAATAATTAATAAAAAAAGCCTGCGAATTGCAGGCTTTTTTTATACTATCTTACCAACTTTTTATATTTAAGACGCTTAGGCATCAAATCGCCACCAAGTCGTTTTTTCTTGTTTTCTTCATATTCACTAAAACTACCTTCAAAGAAATACACCTGAGAGTCGCCTTCAAAAGCTAAAATATGTGTACATATTCTATCTAAAAACCATCTGTCATGCGATATGACAACTGCACAACCAGCGAAGTTTTCTAATCCTTCTTCTAAGGCGCGCAGCGTATTCACATCAAGGTCGTTTGTTGGCTCATCTAATAGTAACACGTTTCCTTCTTCTTTTAATGTCATCGCTAAATGCAGACGGTTACGCTCACCTCCAGATAACAATTTTACCTTTTTATTTTGTTCGCCACCTGAAAAATTAAAACGACTTAAATAGGCTCTGGAATTTACTTCTCTACCACCCATTAAAACAAGTTCTTGCTCATCACTAAAATTTTGCCAGATTGTTTTCTCTGGATTAATATTGGAATGTGCTTGATCTACATAGGCGATTTTAGCCGTTTCACCTACTTTAAATTCACCCCTATCCGGTTTCTCTTCACCCATAATCATTCTGAAAATAGTTGTTTTACCAGCACCATTCGGACCAATAACGCCAACAATACCAGCCTGAGGCAATTTAAAATTTAAACTTTCATACAAAAGTTTATCGTCATATCCTTTACTAACTCCAATAGCTTCAATCACATTAGTTCCTAAACGAGGCCCATTTGGAATATATATTTCAAGTTTTTCGTCAAGTTGTTTTTGATCCTGACTCATCAACTTATCATAATTATTCAAACGTGCTTTTTGTTTGGTTTGACGTCCTTTGGCTCCTTGTCTTACCCATTCCAATTCGCGCTCTAAAGTCTTCTGACGTTTTGAAGCCACTTTACTTTCTTGTGCCATGCGTTTAGATTTTTGATCTAACCAGGAAGAATAATTTCCTTTCCAGGGAATGCCTTCACCTCTGTCTAACTCTAAAATCCATCCAGCCACATTATCTAAAAAGTATCTATCATGCGTTACTGCTATGACTGTTCCTTTATATTGAGCCAAATGATGCTCTAACCAATGTACGGATTCGGCATCTAAATGGTTGGTAGGCTCATCCAACAACAACACATCTGGTTCCTGTAATAATAATCTGCATAAAGCAACGCGTCTTCTCTCTCCTCCAGATAACACACCTATTTTTTTATCACCATCAGGGGTACGTAACGCATCCATGGCAATTTCAAGTTTGGTATCAAGTTCCCATGCATTTGAAGCATCAATTTTATCCTGAAGTTCTGCTTGGCGAGCCATTAGCTTATCCATTTTATCGGGATCGCTGTACACTTCCTCTAAACCAAACATATCGTTTATTTTGTTGTATTCATCAAGAATAGCAACTGTTTCAGAAGCGCCTTCTTTAACAATTTCTATCACTGTTTTACCATCATCCAACTTTGGATCTTGCTCTAAATAACCAACCGAATAATCCTGTAAAAACGTCACGTCACCCTGGTAATTCTTTTCCACACCTGCTATAATTTTAAGAAGCGTGGATTTACCAGAGCCATTGAGACCTAAAATTCCAATTTTGGCTCCATAGAAAAAGCTCAAATATATATTTTTCAAAACAGGCGTGTTAGCTCCAGGAAAGGTCTTAGTTAGACCAGTCATTGAGAAGATAACTTTCTTATCGTCGCTCATTATACTCTTCCTTTTAAAGCATTAAACACCCACGCTATCGCAAAAAATCCTATACCAACAGATGCGAAGCCCCAACCTGCAACTTCATTATATCTAAAGGCTCCAAGACCTATTAAACCTAATCCTACTATCACCATAATTGTTGTGGCCCAAGCCAATACCGTATTTTTATTCATTGCCATAATTATATTCTTTTATCAGTTAAAACGCATTCTTGCTAAGATACAAGATTAGACTTTTTACTTTTTCATTAATTTATGATAAATTATATGATATAGTTTCAATCTTTGCGCAAATTGAACCACAAATATCGTATTTTTTAATAAAAAAGCATCCTATAAAGGATGCTTAATTATCTGATTTAAAAAAATCACTTAAAATTTCATAGGTACTTCAATAAATAATAAACTTGTATCTTCTTCAGTATTGATTTTAAAAGCATCTGTATCCCATATTCCAGCAGCATCTCTACTCTCTAAAATAGTATCCTCAATTTTTATTTTACCTGTTATATTCATTATATATACACCGTGATTTGCACTTTTTAATTTATATTCATAAGAATGTGAATTATCCAGATCAATTCTAGAAATGATGGCATCCTGATGAATTTTTAAGCTTTCTACATGAGTTTCATCAATTGATGTTACTAAGGTTTGAAGCTTATTTTTTCTCTCATTGATCTCAAATTTTTTCTGATCGTATCTAGGTGTCACATTTTGTTTATCTGAAAAAATCCAAATTTGAAACAAACTTAGATGCTCATCAACAGAGCCATTAATTTCTGAATGCTGTACACCTGTTCCAGCAGACATCACCTGTACTTCTCCTGGTAATACAGGAATCCACTCATCAGACATATTATCTTTATGTTTTAAAACACCCTTTAATGGAATGGTTATGATCTCCATATTATCATGAGGATGCGTACCAAACCCCATTTTCGGAGCGATAATATCATCATTAAGTACACGTAGCGCTCCAAAATGTACTTTTTCTGGATTGTGAAAACTTGCAAAACTAAATGAATGATTTGCCTGTAACCATCCATGATTTGCAAATCCTCTGCTATCAGCTTTATGATATTTTATTTTCATTTTTATTTCTTTCTTTGTTAATGTTATCTCATTTTATCAAGTAATTGACTTAATTGTTCTGCTTCTGATTCGGTCAAATTTTTTAATAGTTCTTTATTAAAATTGCTTGGTATTGATTTCAGTAGGTTCTTTCCCTTTTCAGTAATAGCAATTTTAACTACACGTCTGTCATGATCACATGGTAAGCGTTCTATAAAATCTTTAACGCACAACTTATCCATCAATCTAGTCGCATTTGGAGCACGCTCTATCATGCGATCTTTAATCACCTGAACATTTAAGGGCTCATCTGCCCCGTTTAAAATTCTTAAAATATTATATTGTTGTGGAGAAATACCAAAGGATTTAAAAAAATCATTTTGATGATTTGAGACCCAGTTAGCAGTATATAAAATATTTAAAAGTGCTTTTATTCTATTATTAGCAAATGTAGAATTAATATCTTTTGATAAATCTCCCATAATTATAGACTTAGTTCAAATTGCTTCACAGCATCTTTTAATTGTAAATTTAATTCGTCATCAATAATTTTACCGTTAGAAAAATTATTTCCAAAAAATGGCAATGAATAAATTTCAACAATATTTGCATCATGACGTGGGAATCTATCTTTGGCAATATTTAAAACTGATTCGCCACCTCTTCCTCCTGGAGAAGTTGCCATTAATAACATCGGCTTACCGAAAAAGGTTTTAGCTTCAATTCGTGATATCCAGTCAAAAAGATTTTTAAATGCTGTTGAATAGGCGCCATTATGTTCAGCCAATGACACCATTAAACCATTGGAAGATTTTATGAGGTCTAAAAAAGCATAGGCATTTTTTGGAATACCATGTTCCTTTTCAAAATCAATACCATAAAGTGGTAAATCAAAATCATTTAAATCTAAAATTTTTACGTGTGCATCATGTAATAAACTAGTCGAATAGGTTACTAATTGTTTGTTTATTGATGTTTTACTATTGGTTCCTGCGAATGCAATTATCTTTTTCATATAATGTCTAATATTTTGACAAATTTACAATTTATAAATATATTTTCCAAGGTAAATAATTCCATGTAATATACTTTAATATTTAATTAACATAGTTTGAATGATTTTTTGAATCTTTTGTACATTAGCAACAAACTAAATACAAATGGATATCAACTTCAATAAAAACGAAGATCATAATAAACTCTTACTCTCTGAATTAAACAAAAGACTTGCTAAAGTTAGCCTTGGCGGCGGAAAATCGAGTATTGAAAAACATCATTCAAAAGGTAAGATGACGGCTCATGAACGCATCAATTATTTACTTGATTCAGGAACTAAATCCATAGAATTAGCTGCCTTTGCAGGTGAAGGTATGTATCAAGAACATGGGGGTTGTCCATCTGCCGGGGTGGTTGTTAAAATTGGATATATCAAAGGCAAACAATGCATTGTAGTTGCCAATGATGCCACCGTAAAAGCTGGTGCCTGGTTCCCAATTACTGCCAAAAAAAATTTAAGAGCTCAAGAAATTGCCATAGAAAATAAGATTCCTATAATTTATTTAGTTGACAGTGCCGGTGTATTTTTACCATTACAGGATGAGATATTCCCAGACAAAGAACATTTTGGACGCATTTTTAGAAATAATGCCATCATGAGCAGTATGGGAATCACACAGATAAGTGCCGTTATGGGCAGTTGTGTGGCCGGTGGAGCTTATCTCCCTATTATGAGTGATGAAGCTTTGATAGTTGATAAAACCGGAAGTATTTTTTTAGCTGGAAGCTACTTAGTAAAAGCTGCTATAGGTGAAAGTATTGATAATGAAACTTTAGGAGGCGCTACTACACACTGCGAAATATCAGGTGTTACAGATTATAAAGCAAAAGATGATAAAGATGCTTTAGATACCATAAAAAATATCATAAGTAAAATTGGTGATTATGACAAGGCTGGTTTTAACCGAATTGATCCATCAAAGCCAAAACAAAATCCTGAGGATATTTATGGTATCATACCAAAATCAAGAGCAGATCAATATGATATGTATGACGTTATTAAACGTTTGGTTGATAATTCTGAATTTGATGAATATAAAGCAGGTTACGGAAAAACAATCATTACCTGTTATGCCAGAATTGATGGCTGGGCTGTTGGTATTGTTGCAAATCAAAGGAAACTTGTGAAAACAAAACAAGGGGAAATGCAATTTGGAGGAGTCATTTATAATGATAGCGCTGACAAGGCGACAAGATTTATTGCTAATTGCAATCAGAAAAAAATACCATTAGTCTTTTTGCAAGACGTTACTGGTTTTATGGTAGGCAGCAAAAGTGAGCACGGTGGTATTATAAAAGATGGTGCTAAAATGGTGAATGCCGTCAGCAATAGTGTGGTTCCTAAATTTACAGTGATCATCGGTAATAGTTATGGTGCAGGTAATTATGCCATGTGCGGCAAAGCTTATGATCCTCGACTCATTGTAGCATGGCCAAGTGCTGAATTGGCTGTAATGAGTGGTAACAGTGCTGCGAAAGTGTTATTGCAAATTGAAACCGCTTCTTTAAAGAAAAAAGGTGACACTATCACCAAAGAAAAAGAAGAAGCTCTTTTTAATAAGATAAAAGACAGATACGACAATCAGGTTTCACCCTATTACGCCGCGGCACGTATTTGGACAGATGCTATTATTGATCCTTTAGATACACGCAAATGGCTTAGTATGGGTATTGAAGCAGCGAACCATGCGCCTATTGAAAAACAATTTAATTTAGGCGTAATACAAGTTTAAATGACTCCTATTTTTTTTAAAATCTTATTACGTTGAATTTTATCTGATATTATATCAAATTTTTTGACGGCATAAATATGCTTAGGTCTTTCATATTTATCCAAGACTTCAAAAATGGCTGTATCTACATCTGCAAATTCTTTTTCTACAATTAAAATAACTCTTTCGCCTAATCTTTTATCCTTTTCTGAAGCCACAAAAAACTTACAGTCTATTTTACCAAAGAGTTTTTCTTCTATACTTTCTGGAAATATTTTAACACCACCAGAATTAATCACATTATCAAATCTTCCCAGCCATTCAAATTCGGTGTCAGAGTATAATTTAACAATATCATTAGTGACAATGGGATGCTTTGAAAGATGCGGCGATTTTATTACTAAACAACCTCTATCATCCTGAGAAACAAAAATATCCGGCAGGGTTTTAAAAACAGATTTATCTTGTGAAAAATCATTTCCTTCCTTATTAAAGTTATTCAAAGCTCTTAAGGCTATATGAGTAGCGGTTTCTGTCATTCCAAAAGACTCAAAAATATTAACTGGAAAATCCTTAATCGCATCAATAAGTTCATTGGATGCTTTAACACTACCGACTATAATGTTTTTAAAATTACTGATTTTATCAATAGAATTGTGCAATTGAATAGGTAACATTGCACAAAAATCATAAGCTCTTTTTGAGTTAAAAACGGGATGTGATGAAGGCTCGATTAAATCAATTTCCAAACCTAAGATCATAGCGCGTACCAACATCATTTTACCAGCAATAAAATTGGCAGGAAGACAATGTAATGCTTTATCTCCAGGAGCTAAATTAAAAAAATTACCAGTAAAAATAGAGGAATTCACCATGGCTTGCTTATCAAGCTTAATAAGCTTTGGTTTACCCGTTGTTCCTGTTGATTTAACTTTGATGAAGCTTTTAGAATCCAGCCAATCTATCAAAAAATCACCTACGGCTTGTTCATAAGGTACGCCTTCTTTAATAAAACTATAAGCAACTTCTTTTATATCATCCTGATTGTAATTTACGCCGTTCAGCTTAAATTTTATATGTACTTTATTATAACTAGGTATCACGTAATTGTGGGTTTAGATCTTTAACTATAAATTTTCATTTGGTGGTTCCACCACATTTCCAAATAGCTTTTCTTTCCAGTTAGTCCATTTGTATTTTTTGGCTAAAATTAATAGAATTATTGGAAATACTATAAATACAGGCATAAATATATCTTCAAATCCTGCACGAGTAGGATCTGACATATCTTTTAAAATTGAATGCGTTTGAAAAGCCGTCCAGTCGGCCGTCACTAACAGAGCCGTAAATAAATTATTGGCTGCATGAAAGCCTAAAGAGAGCTCCAACCCTTCATCCATTAAAGTCATAATTCCTAAAAATAATCCGGTCCCTATATAATAAACCATTATCATATTTCCCAATTTGTCAACCTCAGGATTAGCAATGTGAAGTAACCCAAAAGTAAATGAAGTCAGTATTAAAGGAGCCCATTTGTTTTTAAGAATGACCCCAATCCCCTGCATCAAATACCCTCTGAATAAATACTCTTCAAAACTAGTTTGAAGTGGCACAAATAAAATGGCAATGACACAAAGTATGATAAATGGCACAGGCTGAAAATTAATAACATAATTCTCAGGAGATATAAAATAATCTATAAGTACAAAACTACTTGAAACAATTCCCCAAAGAATAAAAATAAACCAAAATCGTTTCCAATCAATTTTTGGTCTTGAGGTGGTTAAATGAATTAAGGACTGCCTATGTAAATACTTAGCCACCATAAACAATCCTACCAAGCCAACAGCAAAAGATAACAACATTAAAAACAAATTTAAATTGGGTTCTAATAAAGACATCATTTTCTGTTCATCTAACTGAAATATATTATCCCCGTTTTTAAAAGCTTTAATCATTACCGCTGCAGTGAATGGAATTTGACCTATAATCACTGCAATTACAATAATGATTAATCCCACTAAATAACGCCACCATTCGTGTAACGACTTAAATGCTTGTGATATATACATAAATTATAAATTAAAATTCCAACTATGGTTAGTATTGTAAAACAATGCGCCTTCTTTAACCTCTAAAGGTGACTCAAAATTGTTTGTAAATAAACCACCGGTGCCCAATCCTTGCGGTTGTAGATTACGCTTTGAGTATGTGTATTGCGCTATGGCATTTAAACCGACATTGCTTTCTAAAGCACTAGTTATCCACCAGCCAATATGATGGTTTTCTGCCATCTGTATCCATTCATCACTACCTTGAAAACCACCAATTAAAGTGGGTTTTAAAATGATGTATTGCGGTTTGATAGTTTTAAGTAATTCTTGTTTCTTTTCTTTTGAAAAAACACCAATTAATTCTTCATCCAAGGCGATAGGTAAAGGTGTTTGTTTACAAAGTTTTTCCATGTCTTCAACTTGACCAGGTTTAATGGGTTGTTCTATAGAATGTAATTCTAAATCAGATAAAATGTTGAGTTTTTCTAAAGCATCTGAAGGAGCGAAAGCCCCATTGGCATCGACTCTTAATTCAATGTCAGTTGATGAAAATTCTTTTCTAATAGATTTTAATATCTCAATCTCAGTATTAAAATTAATAGCTCCAATTTTCATTTTAATACATGTAAATCCCGATTCAATTTTTTCTTTAACCTGTTGACGCATAAAGTCCTCAGAACCCATCCAAATGAGTCCGTTTATTTTTATAGAATCATTTCCTTTAGTGAAATCTGATGGGAATAGACTAAATGGGTTTTTAGCTTTTAAAGATTTAAATGCCATTTCTAATCCAAACTGAATGCTAGGAAATTCTATTAATTCTTGTAATAATGTTTCCAGCTCTAAATGAATATGATTACAAACCCATTGTAGTTTTTCTTCAAAGTCTTGTCTGTCATCAACAGACAAACCATTAAACATTCCGCATTCACCAATACCATGCCTCCCATCCTCATTAAGAATGATAAACCACGTTTCTTTGGTTTTTAAAACCCCACGTGAGGTTCCACTGGGTTGTTTAAAACGCAAGATATATTTTTTATAGGATGCTGTTTTCACTCGCCAAAAATACTTAAATTATTTTGTATTTTAGACCGCATAAACCAAATACAAATGCCCAATTTTCCTAATCTTATTCTTTTTGCAATTCCTTTTTTCATTTTGGCCATGTTGGTGGAATTGTTGGTAACCACCAAACAGCAAATTAAATCTTACGAAATAAAAGATTCATTTTCATCAATAGCTATGGGGTTAGGCAATGTGCTTTTAGGTTTTGCAAGTAAGGCGCTTGTTTTAATTGCTTTTCTCTGGATTTATAACAATTTTAGATTAACTACAATTCCTTTTACATGGTGGAGTTTTGTTTTTATTTTTTTTGCAGATGATATCTCTTATTACTGGTTCCATCGTATTTCACATACATGTCGCCTTTTTTGGGCCTCTCATGTGGTGCATCATTCGTCTAAACACTATAATTTAAGCACAGCATTACGCCAGACCTGGTCAGGAAGTTTTTATTCATTCATATTTTGGATTTGGATGCCTCTTTTGGGGTTTCACCCAGCTATGATTATGTTACAAATGTCCATTAGTTTATTATATCAATTCTGGATTCATACCGAGACTATTGATAAAATGCCAAAATGGTTTGAAGCCATTATGAATACACCTTCTCATCATAGGGTACATCATGGCAGCAATCCATTATATTTGGATAGAAACCACGCCGGAATTTTAATCATTTGGGATAAAATCTTTGGAACTTTTCAACCAGAACTTAAAAATGAAAAAGTGGTTTACGGATTGGTAAAAAATATTAATACCTTCAATCCTGTAAAAATTGCTTTTGTTGAATGGTTTCATCTGTTTAAAGATGCTCTTACAGGCAAGAAATCGTTAAAAAACAGAATTCTTTATTTTTTAAAACCACCAGGCTGGATGCATGATGGATCCGGAAAAATAAGTAATGATTTACGAAACGAATGGCTCATTAAAAAAAATGCTTATGACACTAAATAACAAAGTAATTTGGATTACTGGGGCCTCAAGTGGGATAGGCAAAAGTTTAGCAATTGAACTTTCAAAATATTCGTGCCAATTAATTTTATCTGCCAGACGAAAAGAGTTTTTAGAGGAAGTAAAACAACTGTGTAAACATCCAGAAAATATAGCGGTGCTGCCTTTTGATTTAGCCGATTATAAAGCGATGCCTCAAATTGCCAATGAAGCTCTTAAATGCTTTGGTGTTGTGGATATGCTTATTAATAATGGTGGTATTAGTCAACGTTCACCAATTATAGAAACAGCCATTGAAGTAGACAAAAAACTGATAGACATTGATTATTTAGGCACAGTCGCTTTAACCAAAGCCATTTTACCTCATTTTGTCAAAAATCAATCTGGCTATTTTGTGGTGGTGTCGAGCCTGATGGGGAAATTCAGTTCTCCCTTAAGATCTGCTTATTGCGGTGCTAAACATGCCTTACACGGATTCTTTGATGCGTTACGCTTAGAGCATCATAAAGATAATATAAAGGTGACTTTGATATGTCCCGGTTTTGTAAATACCAATGTGGCGAGAAATGCTTTAACCGCAGATGGCAGTCAGCAAACGGTTCAGGATGCAATGACCGAAAATGGATTAAATCCGGACGTTTTTGTTAAAAAAATGATTAGAGCCTTAAAAAAAGAAAAATTTGAGGCTTATATTGGAAAATTTGAAACTTTTGGAGTTTATGTAAAACGCATATCTCCTAGACTCATTCACTGGTTGGTCCTAAGAAGTAAGGTAAAATAACAAACGGCTTATAATTCAATAAACTCACCAATATTCAGAAGCATTAAATCTTTTCCTTTTTCAAAAAACTTCTTTTTAGCTACATCGTGGTCAATTTCAATATAACCAAAGGTATCAAAATGATACCCTAACACTTTATCACATTTAACAAAATCACTGGCTATAATGGCATCATCCATGCCCATAGTGAAATTATCACCAATTGGCAGAATAGCTAAATCAAGCTTGATATACATGGGGATAAGCTGCATATCCATTGTAAGTGCTGTATCACCGGCGATATAAATATTTTTGTGTTCTCCTTCAATGACGAAACCACCAGGCTGCCCACCATAACTCCCGTCAGGAAAGGATGAGGTATGTATGGCATTGACATATTTTACATTTCCAAATTCAAAATCCCACTGACCACCATGATTCATAGGATGTCCTTCAATACCCAGTTTTTCAAAATGGGATACAATTTCAAAATTTGAAACCACTACAGCGTTCGTTCTTTTTGCAATAACCTCCACATCTAAAATATGATCTTGATGAGCATGTGTTAGCAAAATGTAGTCTGCTTTTAGCTCTTCAATGTTTATATTGGAAGCCTTCGGATTTGCTGAAATAAAAGGGTCTACTAAAATATTAATATCACCTACTTGAATGCCTAAAGACGCATGACCTAAAAATGTGATTTTCATGATTTAAGAATTAATTATTTTAAATAAGAAAAGTACAAAAAATCTATAACAAATGTCCTACTCCCATGAGTATGGCTAAGAAAAAAGTAGAAAGCGCCACCTTTTTTAATTCGGGGTCAAGTAATTTTAAATCTTTGTTCCTTTTAACTTTAATTAAGTGAACTATTAAAGGAACATACATAATCATGTAAATTAGATTATATATAGAGGTGTAATAAAAAATCCCAAACAATAAAGAGGCAATCATAGCTACAACAATTAAGGCGTAATGATAATGCTTCATACTCTTTTCACCCAACTTTATAGCCATTGTCATTTTATTTGATTTCTTATCAGATTCTACGTCTCTCATGTTATTTAAATTGAGAACCGCTGTACTTAATAAACCAATGGTAATAGCTGGTAAAATAACCACATGATCCAATTGTTTTGAAAATAAAACGTAACAGCCAATAACGCTCACCAATCCAAAAAATACAAAAACAAAAATATCACCATACCCTCGGTAGCCGTATGCATTGGCTCCAATGGTATATTTCATTGCCGCAATAATACTTCCGGTTCCTAAAACAAAAAAGAATAAAGCTAAGAAAAAATTACGTGCTCTAAACGAAGAAAAAACCAGCATGGTTGCTAAAATAATAGAAATTAAAACACATAGCTTTATTCCGTTAAACATGTTTTCTGGGGAAATCTTACCACTTTGAATGGCTCTTTCTGGTCCTATCCTTTCATTACTATCGGTTCCTTTAATACCATCGCCATAATCATTGGCTAAATTAGAAAGTATTTGAAAACTCAAGGTAGTAAGTATGGCCAAAACACATATTTTCCAGTTAAAAAAACCATTATATTCAGCTAAAAAAGAGGCTAAAATAATTCCTGATACAGACAAAGGCAAGGTCCTTAATCTCATAGCAGAAATCCAAATTGAAACATTCTTCATACTAAGGAATCCATTTTTTTTCAAAATTAGGCTTGCGCTTTTCAAGAAATGCGTTTCTGCCTTCTTTGGCTTCCTCAGTCATATAAGCAAGCCGTGTCGCTTCTCCAGCAAATACCTGCTGACCAACCATCCCGTCATCAGTTAAATTCATTGCAAATTTCAACATTTTTATAGAGGTTGGAGATTTTTCTAATATTTCTTGAGCCCATTGATAAGCCGTTGCCTCTAATTCTGCATGAGGCACGACGGCATTGACCATTCCCATATCAAACGCTTCTTGTGCAGAATAATTTCTCCCTAAAAAAAAGATTTCTCTGGCTCTTTTTTGTCCAACCATTTTTGCTAAATAAGCAGAACCATAGCCCCCATCAAAACTAGTAACATCGGCATCTGTTTGTTTAAAAATAGCATGCTCTTTACTCGCTAATGTTAAATCACAAACCACATGAAGACTATGACCACCACCAACAGCCCAACCTGGCACAACAGCTATTACTGCTTTTGGCATAAAACGAATGAGTCTCTGTACTTCTAGAATATTTAAACGATGATATCCATCTTCACCAACATAACCTTGATGTCCTCGAGCCTTTTGATCACCTCCACTACAAAAAGAATAGACCCCATCTTTAGGTGAAGGACCTTCAGCAGATAATAAAACAACGCCAATGTTAACATCTTCTCCTGCATCATAAAAAGCATCATATAATTCACTAGTCGTTTTTGGTCTGAATGCGTTTCTAACTTCAGGTCTGTTAAAGGCTATACGAGCAACACCGTTACATTTTTTATAGGTAATATCTTCATATTCCTTAACAGTTACCCATTTGACTCTATCCATTTTCATTATTTTCTTCAAAAATATATTTTATTTTAATAAGACCCTGTCTTTAATCTTAAAAATTGCAGTTAAACGATTCTAAACTTTTGACTTTACTAAAAATATTAAATTTTATTAGTTTAAAAATTTTGTATATGCTTAATTAACAAATAAAAAAGGGAATTTTGAAATAAAAAATACGCATTTATTTGTATTTTTTATAAGTATTTAATAACCTAGATTTTTAAAATCTAAAATACAGGTCAAAAAATTCTAAAATGCACAATTTTAGTCAGTGTTTTTTGATATTTTGACATTTTTATCGACAGTACATGTTTATTAACGATTTTAAAAGTATATTCGTATAAGAATTTAGCTACCAAACTATGATTTTAACCATTACGTTTTCTATACTAATTTTAGTTGCAATTAATTTTTTATTATTAGCATTTAGTTGTAATAAAACGAAGGCCAGCAAAAATATTAAGAAAGAACCTATCATAATTTCTAAACAAATCACCATATTACAGGAGACTGAAGAACTTGCTCCAACAGGAAGTTAGTTTTACTAAAATGTTTATTGCCAAACCACAAACCTCTATTAGCACTTAATGGAGAAGGGTGGCCACTTTGTAACACCTCATGTTTTTTCGAATCGATTAGTTTTATTTTTTGTTTTGCATAACTACCCCAAAGCATAAAAACAACATTTTTTTTATTGTCACTAATTGTTTTTATAACAGCATCGGTAAAAACTTCCCATCCTTTCCCTTGATGACTCCCAGCCATATGAGCTCTAACAGTCAAAGTTGCATTCAATAATAAAACACCTTGATTGGCCCACCGTGATAAATTTCCACTTTTAGGATAAGGAACTCCTACATCTTGTTCAATTTCTTTAAAAATATTTATAAGTGAAGGCGGGTGTTTAATATCATCATTCACTGAAAAACATAAGCCATGAGCTTGTCCTAAATCATGATAAGGATCTTGTCCTATAATTACCACTTTTACATCATTAAAATGGCACTGTTCAAAAGCATTAAATATTTGATTACCCGGAGGAAAACAGTGGTGTTTTGAATATTCTTCTTTGACAAAATTTGTTAAACTATTGAAATAAGGTTTATCAAATTCTGATTGTAAATAAAATTTCCAGCTATCGTGTATATTCACGTTCATATCTCATTATTACTAACTTCTCAACCTTGATAGATATTATAAGTTAATTATTTCAAATATTTCAAAAATTTGAATTGTATTTAGTGATAAAATTGATTCTATTTCCTGGGTTTCAAATAAGATTAAACTGGTTTACTAATTCAACGTTTCAGTTAACCATTTAAAAAACTCGTTTTGCCAAACAATCCCGTTTTGAGGGCTTAAAACCCAATGATTTTCATCTGGCAAATACATAAGTTTACTTTTTATCCCTTTTAATTGAGCCGCCTGAAATGCTTCCAATCCTTGTCCGATTGGAACCCGATAATCTTTGCCTCCCTGAATTACAAAAATGGGAGTATTCCATTTATCAACATTTTCAATTGGATTAAATGAGGTGTAACTTTTTATATTTGCATCGTCCCAGTATGGACCACCAAGATCTTTGTTTACAAAAAATAATTCTTCAGTAGTTCCATACATACTTCTGGTGTTAAAAATACCATCATGAGCAATAAATGATTTAAATCTATTATTGTGCGTACCAGCTAAATAATAAACAGAATAACCACCATAACTGGCGCCTATGCACCCTATTCTATTTTTATCAACATAAGACTCTTTAGATACATTATCTATAGCCGCAAGATAATCTTCTATATTTTGTCCACCATAATCACCACTAATCTGTTCATTCCATTCAACACCATAACCTGGCATACCTCTTCTGTTAGGTGCTACAATGATGTAACCATTGGCAGCCATTAACTGAAAATTCCATCGAAATGAATAAAATTGAGTAAGCGCTGATTGCGGTCCGCCCTGACAATAAAGCAACGTTGGATATTTTTTTGTCGGATCAAAATCTGGTGGATAAATAACCCAGGTTAGCATCTTTTTCCCATCAGTTGTGGGCACCCATCGCTTTTCTATATTACTAAATTTGATGTTTTTATAAACTTCATCGTTTACATGACTCAGCTGGGTCATCGTTCCATTTAAGAGATTAACCGAATAAATTTCTGAAGCATGATTCATATCTGTCCTTGTCACCGCCATTTTAGAATCAGATTGTCCTATAAGTCCGGTGACATCAAATGTTCCATTGGTGATTTGTTTAACGACTGGTGTAACAGTTTTAGCAACAAATATTTCAAAAAGCTGTATTGTACCAGCTACAGGCGCATTGAAAAATATTTTTTTACCATCATTACTCCATAAAAAACTATTGACGGTCCCGTCCCAATCTTTAGTCAAATTTATTTTTAATCCATCAATTAATACAATAATATCCTTTTTATCTGCTTCATATCCTGGCTCATCCATTTGTAACCAAGCCAAAACACCTTCTTTTGAAAAAGCAGGATTTGTATCATACCCTAGATTATCTTTTGTCAAGTTAACGGTTGAATTTGATCTTAAATCATAGCTATAAATATCCGTATTGGTACTTTTAGCATAATTTGTTCCATATTCTTTTTTGGCTACATATAGAATTTTTGATCCATCTAAATTCCATATATAATCCTCTGCTCCTCCGAAAGGCTTCAACGGGCAGTCAAATGCTTCACCTTGCATAATATCTATGCGCTCTTCCTCTTTTGAATCTATTTTTTTTAAAAATACATGACCATATTTACCATCCTCCCATGTGTCCCAATGCCTATAATTAAGATTATCATAAATCTGAACATTTGATTTCTCTAATTCCGGATAATTATCAACCCCACTAACAGATTTAATCTTAACTTCTTCATCATAAATTTTTAATTGCCCATTTGGAGAAATTTTTGAATCCTTAAAAATTGTTTTGTACTCATCAATAGCACTGGTTTCTCCCTTTTCTATGGAAACTTTATAATAACTAGTACTTTTGGAATTAGTCTCTACACTATAGGCTGTTGAAGCATAAATCACATCCTTTCCGTCATTGGAAAGTCCAATTGGACTAATACGATTAAGTTTCCATAACAATTCTGGAGTCATGACTTGAGCCAACAAAAAATGATTGCCTAACAGAAGCAACATAATAAATCCAATTTTTTTCATGGTTCTCATAATTAATTTAAAATTTTATATAACATTTCTTTTAACAAATCACCTTGATCAACAGCATTGGACTCAACGCCTTTACTTTTTACATCAAATTCTCTTAAAACAGAAATAACACCACTTACTTTTTTCATAGGAAAATTGCGCGCAGCCAAAATATAATCATTAACAAAATAAGGATTTATTTTTAATGCGGACGCAACATGTCTTGGGGCTTTATCAGACAATCCATGAAACTGTAAAAGTTGTGTGAAGAAACTAAATAATAATGCAACTGTGACAACCATAGGATTGTCCTTTGGGTTTTCAGCAAAATAATTTATTATCTGATAAGCCTTCATACTATTTCGTTCACCAACCGCTTTGCGCAATTCAAAATTATTAAAGTCCTTACTGATTCCAATATTCTCTTCAATGAGTTCTGGAGTAATTTGAATTTCTTTTGGGATTATAATTTGAAGTTTTTCTAACTCATTATTAATCTTACTTAAATCAGTTCCTAAAAACTCAACGAGCATTTGTGCTGCTTTAGGAGAAATAGTATAATTTTTTGCGGCTAAAACTCTTCTAATCCATTCTGCAACTTGGTTCTCATAAAGTTTTTTACTTTCATAAACTAAGCCGACTTTATTAATGGTTTTATATAAACTTTTACGCTTATCAATTTTTTTATACTTATAATTTACAACCAGAACAGTTGATATTTGTGGGTTATTCGCGTAAGCTTCTAATTTTTCAATGGTTCTGGACAAATCTTGAGCTTCCTTAACAATCACTACCTGTCTTTCAGACATCATTGGATAGCGCTTTGCATTTTCAACAATATCTTCAATGGTCACATCGCGTCCATACAAGACTACCTGATTAAAACCTTTTTCTTCTTCTGTAAGAACATTCTTTTCAATATAATCAGATATTTTATCTATATAATAAGGTTCTTCACCCATTAAAAAATAAATAGGTTTAATGTTTCCGTTATTAATATCAGTTACTAATTCTTTGACTTCGTCCAAAATGCAAAAATTTCAAATTAAAAGAATCAAATTCCAAAAAATCCTGGAGTTATTTGGTATTTGAATATTGTGGTTTACCTTTGAATTAACTAAAGATAAAACGTGTTGCAAGAACTAAACTTTCCTAAGTTTTCGTTTCGATTCAAAAATAAGGAAAATAAAATTTCTATATTCGATGTTATCCGCAAAAGATTTGTGATTTTACAACCTGAAGAATGGGTAAGACAACATTGCATTCATTATTTAATTGATTACAAAGGGTACCCAAAAACTTTAATAAATATTGAGAAGGAACTCATCATTAATTCTTTAAGGAAACGTTATGATATTGTAGTTTTTAATTCTGATGGAAGTATTCATATAATAGTTGAATGTAAAGCACCAACAATACAGATTAATCAAAATGTATTTGATCAAATTGCGACGTATAATTTAAGTTTGAACGCTACTTATTTGATGATTTCAAATGGTTTAAATCATTATTATTGTCAAATGGATTTTAAAAATGAAAAGTATCATTTTCTAAAAGATATTCCAGAATACACGAAATGAAAATAGCAGTTGTTATATTGAATTGGAATGGTAAAAAGCTATTGGAACAGTTTTTACCATCTGTGGTTGAATATTCAAAAGAAGCAGCTATCTATGTGGCAGATAATGCTTCTACAGATGATTCCATTTCTTTTATTGAAGCTCATTATCCCATGGTTCACCTAATAAAAAACAAAGAAAATGGTGGTTACGCCAAAGGCTATAATGATGCACTTAGAAATTTAAAGGAACCCGTTTTTTGTTTGCTGAATAATGATGTTGAAGTAACTGATAAATGGTTAGACCCGATTATTCAAACTTTTAATAATGAACCAAAAACAGGTATTATTCAGCCCAAAATATTAGACTATAAACGTAAGAATTATTTTGAATACGCTGGTGCTGCAGGTGGTTTTATTGATAAATTTGGTTATCCATATTGCAGAGGACGCATTTTTGACTCCATTGAAAAGGATTTAGGACAGTACAACGATGATGCAGAAATTTTCTGGGCATCTGGTGCCTGCTTATTTATTAGAAATGAGGTTTATAATACCTTAAATGGTTTAGATGAAAGTTTTTTTGCTCATATGGAAGAAATTGATTTGTGCTGGCGTGCAAAAAATTTAGGCTTTAAAGTTAAATATGCAGGAACATCTCAAGTATTCCATCTGGGTGGTGCCACGCTTAATAGTTTAAATCCACAAAAAACCTATTTCAATTTCAGAAATAGTTTGTACACGTTAACTAAAAATGCCAGTGGCAATTTATTTCTTTTAATCTTTACAAGACTTCTTTTAGACGGCATTGCAGGAGTAAAATTTTTGTTAGAACTCAAATTCAAACATTTCTTAGCCATAATCCAGGCTCATTTTAGTTTTTATAAGCATTTTAAAGTTTTACTAAATCAAAGAAAAACCTATATAAATAAAGAAAAATATTATATAAAAACATCTATTGTTTTAGATTATTACGTATATAAAAATAGAGTTTATAAAAGTTCATAATTTGTTTAGCAAAAATTTTGTTAAAATGTTAAATTTGACTGATTTTTATATACTTTTGCTACGTTCAACAACAAAAAAATTAATCCACAAACAATCATGAAAAAACTTTTAATTTTTACATTTTCAACTTTAATGCTTCTTAGTTCATGCGTTTCAAAAAAAGAATATGCAGCTCTTGAGGCCAAACAAAAAGAAACCCAAGATTTATTAAATACTGCAACTGTAAAGTTAAACAGCTGTCTATCTGATAAAGCTGCGGCCACTGCACGAGCAACTGCTTTAGAGGAACAAGTATCAGATTTACGTAAAAGCAATGATAACTTAACAGTATTGTCTGCTAAAGGTGCTTCAAACGTTGAAAAAACGCTTGAAAGTATTAAAGAAAAAGATTTAAGAATCACACGCTTACAAGATGCTTTAACTAAAAAGGATAGTATCACATTGGCAGTAGTTACAAGTTTAAAACGTGAAGTTGGTATTAACGATCCGGACATTGAAATTAATGTTGAAAAAGGGGTTGTATTTATTTCTATTGCTGATAAATTATTATTTCAAAGTGGAAGCTACAATGTAACTGCAAGAGCTAAAGAAGTACTTGCTAAAGTTGCTAAAGTAGTTAATAGTAAACCAGACTTTGAATGTATGGTTGAAGGACATACTGATAATGTACCATATCAAAGTGGTGTTTTATTAGACAACTGGGATTTAAGTGTGAAACGTTCTACTTCAATTATTAGAGTTTTACAATCACTTGATGTAAATCCTGCTCAGTTAATTGCTGCTGGTCGTGCTGACTATGTGCCTTTAGTTGAAAATAATACTGCTGAAAACAGAGCAAAAAACAGACGTACTCGTATTGTAGTACTTCCAAAAATTGATCAGTTTTATGATATGGTTGAAAAAGAAATGAAAAATCTTTCAGCTGGTACAAAATAAAAAGAGATATTAAAAATATATTAAAAAGCCCTGTCAATGACAGGGCTTTTTTTTAATCTTTATTCTCGGCTAACAATAATTGGTTTTGATCTAAATCAAAAAAGTAAGCCAATCTTATCCAACCATCTTCTTCAATAGTTAAATCAACTCCTTTTTCTCTTAGGTTAATTATCATAGTGTCAAATTCTTTTACACCAAAACCGATTGATATATTATTACCAACAACCGTTTTATGATTTTTTTGATGCAATCCTATTAATAAATCCGGCGCCTGAATTTCTGCGTAATGATTACCATATTGATTGAGTAATTTTAGACCTAACTTATTTGTATAAAAATCTATTGAAGTATCCATATTAGATATCATAATATTCACCCTGCTTGCAATAATTTTAGACATATGTATAAAATAAAACATTTAAAGTATCAAAAAATCTCTAATCCACCTTTACCTTCTCTTACCACAATAGGTTCTACTTCAGACAAGTCAATAACCGTAGATGGCTCATTGTCACCATAACCACCATCAATTACCAAATCTACCAAATGGTTCCATTTTTCTAAGATAAGTTCTGGATCTGTAGTGTATTCTATTACTTCATCTTCATCTTTAATCGATGTTGAAATAATTGGATTTCCTAATTGCTTAACTATTTCTAATGCAATATTGTTAGCTGGCACTCTAATACCAACTGTTTTTTTTTGTTTAAATGGTGCCGGTAAAGTTCTGGCACCTGGAAGTATAAAAGTATATGGGCCTGGAAGTGCCCTCTTTAAAATTTTGAATGTTGACGTATCAATTTGTTTTACGTAATCACTCAAATTGCTTAAATCATGACAAACAAATGAAAAGTTTGATTTTTCAAGTTTTATTCCTTTAATACGCGCAACGCGTTCCAGTGCTTTTAAATTAGTAATATCGCAACCTAATCCATACACTGTATCTGTTGGATAAATAATTAAACCACCCTTTTTAAGAATATTAACAACCTTTTCAATTTCTTTCGGGTTGGGATTTTCTTCATATATTCTTAAATATTCAGCCATTTCAGTTAAAATTAACCAATTACTTCCAGCTTTGCAAAACGTAATAATAGTTTCTTAACGCCGCCATTTTCAAAATTTATTTCCGCTTTAGTATCTGCCCCAACTCCTTCAATTTTCATGACTTTACCTGTTCCAAATCTTAAATGCTTCACTAAATTGCCGACCACTAATTTATTATCAAACAAATTTGCATTACCATTAGTTTTTGACAAGGGCTTTAAATTTTTAGGAGTCGTTACCTGAAATTTTTCTGGCTCGTTTTTATGAGCTAGACCTTTTTTTAATAGGGGCTCTTTAGTTGTTTTAAATCTGATTTTATTAGGTTCGACATCCCCAAAAATATCGGCATCCAGCATAGGATTAAATCGCCGTTCTTCAATAGGCGTAATGTTTTCAAGGTATTGTTCATCTATTTCTTCAATAAAACGACTTGGTTCAGAGTCAATTAATTTTCCCCAACGGTAGCGTGACAAAGCATAAGTTAAGTAAGCCTGCTTTTCAGCACGTGTTAAAGCCACATAAAAAAGGCGTCTCTCCTCTTCCAATTCGCTGCGTGTATTCATACTCATCGCGCTTGGAAATAAATCTTCTTCCAAACCAACAATAAAAACATATGGAAACTCCAACCCTTTTGCTAAATGTATAGTCATTAATGCGACATGATTGGGGTCTCCCTTATCAGCATCAATATCTGTTGCCAAAGCTACATCTTCCAAAAATTCAGCTAAAGACCCTGTAGTATCCGCCAATTCTTTCTGACCTTCCACAAAATCCTTCATACCATTTAACAGCTCCTCAATATTCTCCATACGGGTAATGCCTTCAGGTGTGCCATCTTTATTAAACTCTCTAATCAATCCGCTGGTTCTGGTAACATGTTCAGCCAATTCAAAGACGTCCGCTGTTTGATTTAAAACTTGGTAACTTTCAATAAGCGTTACAAAATCTTGCAGCTTTGTTTTAGTACCAGAATTAACATTTACATCAGTCTTATCTATGTTTTTCATCACCTCAAAAATGGTGCGTTTATAACCATTTGCTGAAACAATCAATTTATCAATAGTGGTTTGCCCAATACCACGAGGTGGAAAATTAATAATACGCTTTAAAGCTTCCTCATCAGCCGGATTAATAACTAATCGCAAATAAGACAATACATCCTTAATTTCCTTTCTTTGATAAAATGACAAGCCTCCATAAATTCTATATGGAATATCACGTTTTCTGAGCGCATCTTCAATGGCTCTTGATTGTGCATTCGTTCTATATAAAACAGCAAAATCACTATTCTTTAATTGATGTTGCATTTTGTTATCCCAAATAGTACTGGCTACAAAACGACCTTCATCACCATCCGTCAAAGACCTATTAACTATAATTTTATTGCCTTCATCATTCGCGGTCCAAACCACTTTATCGAGCTTGGTCTGGTTCTTATCAATAATAGAATTGGCTGCGTTTACTATGTTTTTAGTAGAACGGTAGTTTTGTTCTAAACGAAACACCTTCACCTCATCATAGTCTTTCTGAAAATTCAATATATTATTAATATTTGCCCCTCTAAACGCATAAATACTTTGTGCATCATCACCAACAACGCATATGTTTTGAAACCGATCCGATAAGGCTCTCACAATTAAATACTGTGAATGATTGGTATCTTGATACTCATCCACTAAAATATATTTAAAACGGTTTTGGTATTTCATCAATACATCTGGAAAACGGGTTAAAAGCTCGTTTGTTTTTAATAATAAATCGTCAAAATCCATGGCACCAGCTTTAAAACAACGCTCAACATATTCTTTATAAATATCTCCCATTTTAGGACGCCTGGCCATTGCATCAGCTTCTTTAAGTTCAGGATTTTGAAAATAGGCCCTCACAGTAATCAAACTGTTTTTATATGATGATATGCGAGAGCGTACTTGCTTATATTTATAAATATCTTTATCTAGATTCATTTCCTTAATAATAGAAGAAATCAATCTGTCAGAATCTTGTGTATCATAAATTGTGAAATTGCTTGGATATCCTAATTTATCTGCTTCGCTACGCAATATTCTGGCAAAAACTGAGTGAAAGGTCCCCATCCACAAATTCTTGGCTTCACTAGCTCCTACAATGGTTGCAATACGGTCTTTCATTTCACGCGCCGCCTTATTTGTAAAAGTTAAGGCCAAAATATTGAACGGATCTATGCCTTGACTCATTAAATAAGCAATACGATAAGTGAGTACCCGAGTTTTACCGGACCCTGCTCCGGCTATAATAATCATAGGCCCATCTTTTTGAATAGTGGGCTCTAATTGCGCTTCATTTAGTTGACTTAAATACTTCTCCAAACTACATCTAATTTACTTCGTGAAATTAACCATTGTTAATCTTTTAATTAAGCAGAATTATTAATAATTATAAACAATTAAACATAAAATTTTTAAATATATAACAAACGCAATTCGCCTTGAAACATTTAAAAGATTGTTTATATTTGAAAATTACTTTTAAAATAAATTACCTCTTTATGAATACGGAAAGAATCATTGATATATTTTTATATTTAATTCCATCTTTAGTTACCGGTCTTATTGCTTATTACTTTTTTAAAGAGCACACCAAAAATGAAGATGGCAGAAGACGCTTTTTATTAAAAAAGGACATGCAAGTAAATGCCTTACCAGTACGACTCCAGGCATATGAACGTCTGACTATTTTTTTAGAACGTATGACCCCTTCAAAAATGCTAATAAGAATAAGTCCAAAGTCTTCTAATAAAGAATCTTATGAGTCTTTACTTATATTAACTATTGAACAAGAATTTGAGCATAATTTGTCTCAACAAATTTATGTAAGTGATAGATGTTGGAGCATTATTACAGCTGCAAAAAACGCGACGATTCAATTAATCAGAAAAGCTAGTTTACTTGAAAAAACAGATACGGCAGACAAACTTCGTGAAGTTATTTTAACAGAAATGATGGAACGACGCCCGCCAAGTGATGCGGCACTTTCTTTTATTAGAGAAGAAGTTAGTGAATTATGGTAAATAACCAATTTTTAAATTCCTTCTGATAATTATATTTCCAAAGCACTTAGTTCCTGATTTCTAGTTCTAGCAAAATCATAACCGCTTTGCCACCACTTCGTCATTTTATCCTTTTCAAAAATCAACGAATTCGTTGTTAATACAATTGGGGCATAATAAAAATTGATAATTGCATTGTTATGTGTGGCCACATATTTACCAATTTTAATGTTTTGAGATTCAATTCTATCTAACATAAAAGCGAACATGTTAGTCAATAATGAAAAAGCGTTTTTTGAAGGCATTCTGTTAAATTGTGTGATTTCAGTCTGCAAAATTATTGCATCCACTTCCGTTGCTCCTCTAGCTATAGCTTCTTCAATTGGCACCATATTCCCTAAACCACCATCAGCATATTCACAACCATTTTTCTTAACCAGCGACATGAATGGCGTGTAATTACATGAAATCCAGATCCAGTCTACAAATTCCTCATAACTAAACTCATTCAAGCTTTTGTATTCGACTTGATTTACTGAAATATTTGATACTGTGACCACAATATCCATTGAACTATTTTTTAAAAAATCAAACTCCTCCTTTGTTAAAGTGTTTCTAATCAGTTTTTTAAGATTATAGCTTTCGCCAAAAGTCTTACTTCCCCGAAAAAAATTGATGAGGACATTAATGTGATTGATACCTATATTTTGAACACCGTGCTTCCGTTTGATTACAAATGGACAGACATTAAAAATACTGTTATTATTGACGTTTGTATAAACCCCTTTGATCTTTTCAATATTATTTAATGCCAAATGTGACACTAACAAACTTCCGGTTGAAGTTCCAATAAACAATTGATAATCACGCTTTAATTCTTGAATAAGGTACTGAGCTACACCACCTGCAAAAGCCCCTTTACTACCTCCACCTGAAATCACTAATGCATTCATATTACTTTAGGTTCAATTATTAATTTGATTCAACATCTCTTTTGCGAATTTTGAAAACTGCCAGTTATGATGTTTAGTTGCTTGATTTAAATTGTCTTTACAAATAGTGTCACAAGCCTGTAGCATATTTAAATATTGAAAAGCGTTTTGACGCGTTTCAAAATCATAATTAATGCTCGTATAACCTCTTAACTCTTCAAAATAGTTTTGATTATTTTCAAACTCAAAATCAGGGGTATTTAAAGCCAGTGCTAACCAAAGCATCCTGATATTTTTATCATTAAATCCTATAATCTCTTGGGTGCTTTCTAAATATTCAACTCTGTTTTCTGGAAAATTTTTCCACAAATTATATAAGGCTATTTCTATGGAAATATACGATTTATCTTGAAGCAAAGATTCATAACTACCTTTTAATTCCACAGGAATCTGAGTGACATATTTTGCAATTGCCTGCCGTACTTTAAGACTACTATTAAAAACCTCATTAGTCACTAGTTCCGGTGCTTTTTCAATGATTTTAATTTTGATTTCATCAGAGATTTCAGAAGTTAAATACTCTTTACATTTCAAAACATCTGCATCGCAGTCCACTGACGTATATTCTGAAATAAATTTAGATTGTTTTAAGCTATTAAAAGCCTCATTATATGGAAAGTGTTCATTTTCCAGCCAAAGTTCAGCAAACCCTCTTAAATCCTTTCCACTAACCTCTTCAACTACCAATATAAAATCTTTAGTTTCTACATTTTTAAATTGATATGCTTCCAAATAGTCTTTGATAGCCTTTTTAAAATCAGCTTCCCCTACAAATTCCCTTAAAACATGTAATGCCCAGGCACCGTGTTTATAAAAAGTTAAACTACTCGCTTTTGGATCTAACACGCTTGATCCTTGCCCCGCTTCATCCTGCCTTACCAATTCTTTAGCATATTCATATAATTGCCAGTAATAATAATCGTCTCCAAATAACTCACGTTCAGCCAGCAAAGCATAATAAGTCGCAAAACCTTCTTGCAACCAGTGATGTGTTCCTGCTTTCTCAGTTACCAAATCTCCAAACCATTGGTGTGCTAGTTCATGAGCATTGACATTGACATAATTTTTGTCATTAAACCCTATAGAATCCACTACAAATGCATCTGAAAATATAGTGGCACTAGTATTTTCCATTCCTGCGTACAAAAAGTCCTTTACAGGCACTTGTTTATAATTCTGCCATGGATATGGTACACCTATTTCTTCTTCTAAAAAATCAAATATTTGTTTTGTATAGCGAAATGTTGGCTCAAATTTTAAAGAATCTTGTGGATAATAATACATTTCCAGAGAGATGCCTGTTTTAGATAATACTGTTTGTTTTTTGTACTTGCCTATTGCTAAAGCCACTAAATAGCTTGACATTGGCAGTTGCATGTTGTATACCCATGTAGTATAATAATCAAACTCAACAGGCGTAATTAATTTCCCGTTACTAATGACTTCGTAATTTTCATAATCATTACACAACATTATATTA
>JAHENA010000123.1 GCA_024643405.1 Flavobacteriales bacterium
CGGTAACACCTTTATTGGAGCACGTGTATTTTAAAACACTTGCCTAAGAACTATTACATTATGAATGCTATATTTCAATACGAGTTAAATCAAATTTCAAAACGATGGTCTGTATACCCAATGTTTTTGGCCATCGTACTTTTAGGAGTTTTTAGCGGTAATAAATTCAATATGTCTGCTGGTGAAGGTATTTACCTAAACTCACCATATACTATTGGTTTTATGATGGGGATGTTTAGCCTTTCTATTATATTTTTTGCCATTCTATACGCTAATCAACTATTATTTAAAGAATGGGATGCAAAATTCGATTTGGTGATTTTTTCACTTCCTTTTTCTAAAATGACCTACTTAAATGGTAAGTTTTGGTTTTTTTACTTAAAAACATTTTTAAGTTTTGGGTTGTTAATTTTAGGTTTTGTCATAGGTCAAATTTTGCGAACCGGAGACGAAATGCAGATGGGTCTAAATTTATGGCACTATTTATATCCGTTACTCGTTTTTGGAATACTTAATTCATTATTTGTTTGCAGCTTTTTATTTTTTATAGCCTATACAACACATAAAAAGTTATTAGTAGTCATTGGAGGGCTATTACTTTATGTCCTATACATGGTATTATTGGTGTTTTCTAATTCGCCTTTCATGTCTGGAAGTTTACCACAATCAATAGAAACACAGCAAATTTCTGCTATATTGGATCCATTTGGTTTATCGGCATACTTTTTTGAAGCCAGGTCATTTTCTGTGGCTCAAAAAAACGATGGTATTGTCCCGCTAACTAATATGTTTTTATTAAATCGAGGGATTATTCTATTTATATCCGGAATGTTTTTATGGAGTAGTTACAGGCTATTTTCATTCTCAAGAAAACAGAGTTATAAAGCTAAAAAGAATGCAAAAGTCAATGCTGTTAATGCTGTAGTGAATTTAGAATCAATAAAAACGCCAAAGCTAAATTTTGGAAGTAAAATGGATTTTAAATCCACTTTATCCTTTGCTAAATTAGATTTAATTTATCTTTTTAAGAGTGTCATTATTGCTGCTGTTTCCTTACTACTCGTATTTTATATAGGAATGGAAATGTATGCCGACATTGATAAAGGTATAAGACTGCCAGAAAAATATGCAACATCTGGTCTTTTAGCTACTTCAATTTCAACAAACTTTCATCTATTTGGGTTATTGATTTTAGCCTATTTTGTCAATGATTTATATTGGAGAAGTCATGCTTCCAATTTCAATTTAATTGAAAAAAGTATCTTTTTTTCAAAGAATAAAATGAAGGGTCATTTTATCTCAGCAACAATATTAGTTTGTTTTTTTACAATGCTTCTCATAATTGAAGGACTGATTTTTCAATTTAGCTATGGCTATTTTAGTATTGATTGGAAAGCCTATTTTGGTGTCTTTATTTTCAATGCAATTCCTTTAATTTTATTTTCAGCCTTTTTATTATTAATAAATGATACGATTAATAACCGATATGTTAGTTTGGGTGTTTCTACTGTTAGCGTTTTTGCTTTAGCTAGTCCCTTATCTAATTATATCTTTTCTTATCCATTATTACATATATTCTCTGGTTATAATGGAATTTATAGTGATTTTAATGGCTATGGAATATATCTTTCTGCGTTCTCTCAGCGTCTCTTGTTTGGGTTTAGTTTAATAGTTTTACTCTGGTTGATGAATGATTTTGTAAAGACTAATAGGTTCTATAGAAAGAAAACCATATTAGCATTTGCTTTTCTGATTTTGGGTACCACTAACGCGATATGCTTTATGCACGGTTATGTACCTAACAATATGGAGAAATTAATTTTAGAAGTAGTGAATTATGAAAAGGATTTTAGAAAATATGAAGCCATACCACAACCAACAATTACAGATGTCACTACCCAAATTAACCTTTATCCATCTAAAAATGCATATAAGATAAGTGGCAACTATGTTTTAAGAAATAAAACCAATGAGCCCATTAGTAATATTTTTATCAATTTTCATCCTGATTTAAAAATTGAAACGGCCTTGTTTAAAAGTGGTTTTGAAAAAAAACAAATTGAAGCTTATGTCACAGAAATTAGTTTGGATAAGCCATTGCAACCTGAGGAAGAGGCTAGTTTAACATTTAGTTTGTCTTACAAATGGTTTCCTGTTAATGGACACCAATCTTTTAATGCTATTGTAAATAATGGTTCTTTTATGAGAATCAGTAATTACTATCCAACTTTTGGATATCAAAACGATAGAGAAATTGATGATGCAGAGAAACGAGCTGAATTTAATTTAGGTAAAGCTTCAGAATTGAAAGCATTAGAGAGTCCAGAGGTATTTAAGGAGGATTTTATCAATTTAGAATTGACTATTTCTACTGAAAAACCTCAAACAGCTTTAGGTACTGGTGACTTATTAAAACAATGGACTGAAAACAGCAGAAATTACGCTGTATACAGTGCTGAAAATATTCCTTTTCGTTTTGCTCTAGCTTCTGCTGAATATGAACACAAGTCAGTTAAACATAAAAACATTGCTATTAATGTATACTATTCAAAAAAGCACTTCGAGAATGTAGAGCATCTTGTAAAAAATGCTAAAATCACCCTTGATTATTGTATAGAGAACTTTGGTGAATACCCTTTTAAAACAATCAATTTTGTTGAAATATCAGCTTTCACTTCAGGTTTTGCAGCAACGGCCTATCCATCTACAGTCTTCATGTCTGAAGATATGATATTTCATACAAACCTTGAAGGTGATAAAAAACAAGATGTTATTAATGAATTGGCGGGACACGAATTGTCTCACCTTTGGTGGGGAAATAGCCAAATAAATCCTGACTACAGAGAAGGTGCTACAATGCTTACAGAGACTCTGGCAATGTACACTGAAATGATGTTGTATAAAAAAATGCATGGTCATGAAAAGATGATGGAACGATTAGAGATTCATCAGCAGATTTATGAGAATGAGAAAGGATTGTATGAGAATCAACCGCTTTATAAAGTAAAGCCTGGGTATACACATATTGCATATTCTAAAGGTGCAATAGTTATGGTAAAATTAAGTGAGCTAATTGGCGAGGATAAAGTAAACCTAGCTTTGAAAAATTTCCTGGAGAACAATCAATATCCAAAAAAACCAACATCTTTAGATTTACTGAATGAGTTTTATAAAGTTGTATCAAACGGTAGCACTAAGTATAAAATTGACGAGCTGTTTCAAACGATATGAAATAAAATACTGGATAAATTAATTAAAAAAGAAATTATGTTTAAAAAATATCGAATTATTAAATGGATACTAACCGCTCTAACTCTTATTGTGGCTATCCTTATCTTTATTGGCATATATATCGCGAGTCTATTACCTGCAGAAGATGGCACGTTAGTTCATAGTCAAGCAAGTAATATCACTTACATTACTAAAGATGTACCTGCTTATCGCGGAAAAATACTAGCTGTTGTAACCAGCACAGATACCATGGGTACAAGTGGTAAAGGCACAGGATATGAACTAACTGAATTAGCAAGGGCTTACTATGTTTTTAAAGCCAATGGTTTTGATGTTGATATAGCAAGTCCTTTAGGAGGTAAGCCACCTATGGTGTTAGATGATGATGATATGGGAATATTCGATTATGCATTTTTGAATGATTCAATTGCACAATCCAAAACTAATAATAGTCTACTATTAAAAGATGTTAAACCTGAATTATATGAAGCTATTTATTTTGTTGGAGGGAAAGGAGCGATGTTTGATTTTCCAAATAATAGATTTATACAAGCTCTCATAAAAGATTTCCATAAGAATAACAAAGTTATAGGAGCAGTTTGTCATGGCCCTGCAGCGTTTGTAAATGTTACCTTAGAGGATGGACAGTCATTTTTAAAAAACAGGCAGGTTAGTGGCTTTACCAATAAGGAAGAGTTATTATTAATTCCAAATGCAGCATCCGTATTTCCTTTTTTATTGCAAGACGAACTAATATCTCAAGGAGCCGCATTTAATGAAGGCATCATGTATCTAGAGAAAATAAGTCACGATAATAATGTAATTACCGGTCAAAATCCATGGTCAGTATGGACAATGGCAGAAGCGATGGTAAAGCAAATAGGATACGTACCGAAATATAGAGCCATAACTGCCGAAGAAAACGCTGTTAAGGTTTTATTTGCCTATGAAACAAAAGGCAAAAAGGATGCTAAAGCAGTAATAAAACAAATTGTTGAAGACAACAAACAATCTGTTTCTAGATCGTTGCTAGTTAGTCATAGTGCGGTATCAGTAATACAGGGAGATTTAAAAAAATCTTATGATCTTCTGCGTTTAGCGTCCTATACAAAAGATCTTGAACTCATTAAATAAAAAATAAAAACGATTAAAAAATGAAAAAATTAATAACAATAGCTATTATTTCTCTTTTTTGGAATCAGAAGATAATACCCCAAAAGATTGAAAATAATATCCAAAATTTGCGAGAAATAGACCTTATCATACAAGCAGATAGCCTTAAAATTGGAGGTACCCTATCGGTTCCGACAAATTTAAAAACGTCATCTTTAGTTATAATGAGCTCTGGTAGTGGCGACCAGGATAGAGACGAAACACTAGAAGGTTTTAAAATCTTTAAAGTAATAGCCGACCATTTGGCCTCAAAGGGGATAGCATCTTTCCGTTATGATGACAGAGGTGTTGGAGAAAGCACCGGTAACTTTGTCAATAGTACCATCGAAGACCATGCAAAGGATTTGGAACATATCATGGAGTATTTTAAATCCAACAAAGCGCATGCATTCAATGATTTCATATTATTTGGACATAGTCAGGGAGGAATTCTAGTAGGAAAGGTTGCTGTAGGAAATGAGTCTGTCAAAAAAGTAGTTTTAATGAGTGCCCCGGCAGTACCATTAGTAGAAGTGGTTACTTACCAAGTGAGACAAGAATATAAGGACACAGATTTACCTAAAAATTTAATCGAATCAGATGTGTCTGCTCACAATAAACTCATGAGAGCAATTGAAGATAATAAGAATATTGATGAGGCATATCAATTGTTCAAAGAAACTACTGAGTCCATTTTGCTTAAAAAGACATCATCACGAAAGGATTCTATAGACTCAGAGAAAATTAAGCAAGAAGCTATTGCCAAA
This sequence comes from Flavobacteriales bacterium, assembly GCA_024643405.1. Taxonomy (GTDB): domain Bacteria; phylum Bacteroidota; class Bacteroidia; order Flavobacteriales; family Flavobacteriaceae; genus Yeosuana. Next base: position 5,151 of record JAHENA010000123.1, read on the forward strand.
GCTGATGAATTTAAAATAATATATGCCTTGCCTTCATTGACGTCTTTTCTGTACTACGATCCTTCAAAAGATTATGAACAACTAAAAGTACCAGTATTGGCCTTATTTGGAGGTTTAGATTTTCAAGTTCCTATTCATCAGAATAAAGATCGTATGGAGAATGCACTTCTCAAATCAGGGACAGATTATCATTTTGTAACATTTGAGAATGCAAATCATTTTTACCAAAAGGCAATCACCGGAAGTAGGGATGAATATGCAACTCTCGAAAAGAAGTTTGTGGACAATTTTCTAGACGAAATTTCAAATTGGATACGGGATAAGTAATACCAATGGAATTAATAAAGCAAAATAAAAAACACAAAATAAAAAAATATGAAACTAAAATATATCATTCTAATAACGCTATTGTTTAGTAGCCTTCATTTGACCCAAGCCCAACAAAGTAATCTTACTCATGAGGATTCGTTAAATTTGACTCTAAATCAATATTACAAGTTAAACCTAAAGGTGTTTCAAGAAAACTCAACCTTAGAAGATATCGATAATATTTTCAACTTGTTTACTGATGATTTTACCTATGTTCATCCAAAATACGGTGGGGTTTATACAAGAGAAGATCTCTACAATGGCTATAAACGAAATCAAGATAAGAGTGGCTACGATGGAAGTGTGATAGACATAAAAATTGAGAACATTATTTACGGTTTAAATGCAATCACGGTAAGTAAACGTTTTATTACAAAGGAGGATGGCAAAACGGTTGAAGGAGAACCACAAATGGCCCTTTTTGAATTTAAGGATGGGAAAATTTTTATGATTAAAGAGTATTGGTAACATTTTAAAAATAGAGTAATCATGAAACATGGAGTAGTTACAGGGAGTAGTAGAGGTATTGGTCTGGCAACGGTTGAGTTATTGACCAAGCAATCAGGCTTTAAGGTAATTGGTTCTTCCACCTCAGGAAATAATCCATTAGATAACTCTAATTTTAAATGCTTTAAACTTAATTTAGCTAATAGCGATTCTATTACTGAATTTGTAGAGGATTTAGAAGATGTAAAACTAGATTTTATAGTAAACAATGCTGGAATTTTGCTTGAAAAATGGGATGCTTCAGCAATTAATATGAAAGAGTTAAAACAAACATTTGATACAAATGTATTTGGTACTATTGAAATGACTGAAATGCTAATTCCAAGATTAAATTCTAAAGCACATATTATTAATATCACATCAGATTGGGGTTCTTTTAGCGAACAAAATTTTGATGCCTTTCAGCCCCATTACAAAATGTCTAAAGCTGCATTAAATATGTATACTAAATTGTTATCAAAACGATTAGAAGAGAAACATATAAAAGTATCATCTCTTGATCCTGGATGGACACAAACCGATATGGGAGGAAAAGTAGCACCTCGTTTGCCAAAGGATGTTGCCGCAGATATTTTAAATTTACTAAACGATGATGTTGAAAGCGGGCAGTTTTGGCATCAAGGGAACGTGAGAGCGTGGTAATATTTTAAACAGTTATTTATGGGTAAAAAAATTTTTGTTTGTGGAGGTGTTTCGTATAATGCTGTTATAACCTTGACTGATTTTTTCGAGCCAAAACCTCAAACTATCCATTCGTGTGTTTATAATGAAACTATAGGTAATACTG
>JAHENA010000040.1 GCA_024643405.1 Flavobacteriales bacterium
AGTGGAGAAGATGGGGCTCGAACCCACGACCTCTTGGCTGCCAGCCAAGCGCTCTAGCCAACTGAGCTACATCCCCAAGGTTTTATTTAACTCCGCTTAAAACTAAAACAGGAATATCACTTGAAAAATCCTTTTTCAAAATTACATTTTTCTCCCATAATTTGGTAAAAAATCCACGTTTTCGTCTTACTACACACAACATATCTGGATTATGTGACTCATAATGTCTTAATACGCCTTGAAATGTAGTAGCATTTTCAGTAATGGAAATATCATCAACCAATGTTCTTAATTCATCATTCACATCAAAATCACCCTCATTGTGAAATGGTGTTTTTACTAATAACAAATCAATTTTACATTTAAACTTATCCTTTAAAGATATAAGAGGGTCTAAAACATGTTCCTTTCTGATAATAGCCGATTTCATGGCCATCAGTATATGCTTTGTAGGCTGAAAAGTAAATCCTTCGGGCACAATAAGTGAGGCCGGTCCATTCATTTGTTTTATTATTTTTCCTGAAGTCTCCCCTAAAAAAACTTCATCATTTACTGAATTAGTTCTGGGTTGTATTAATATCATATCAATATTTGCCACTCTGCTAACCAACTCTAAAACGTCAACTACTTTTCCTTTTAATGCTTTAGTAATAACTTCCACATTTTTAGTGTCAATTTTAGACATAAGCTCATGCAAATACTCCTTACTTTCTCTTTCTAAAATATGATCCAAATTAATCATAGTGCCCGCTTTGGTAAATACTTTATATATATGTACAACATAAAGTTTTGCTCCAAAAGCTTCTGCAAAGTCTATTGCATACTGAAGATGACTAAGCGTGTTTTTTGATGTTCCAACAGGTACTAAAATATTTTTCATGAGTAAAATTTTAAAAAATTAAATTTACAACAAAAATGCAATACAAAATTAAACATAATAATGATTAGAAAAGGAAATCTTACAGATATTAATCGCATTTTCGAAATATCAACAGCCTGTGCTAAGCACATGATAGAAAATAACATTTTTCAGTGGAATGCCTTTTATCCCAACAAAAATATTTTTGATAAAGATGTGGCAAGAGAAGAATTATATGTGATGGAGATAGATTCTGAAATTATTGGTTGTGTTACAATTTCTTCCTTAATGGATGACGAATACATACCCGTTTCTTGGCTCACCCCAAGTAAAAAGAACTTGTACATTCATCGTTTAGCTATTCATCCAAAATATCAGGGAAAAGGATATGCTCAACAATTAATGTCCTTTGTTGAAACCCATGCAATTTCAAATGACTTTGACTCTATCAGATTAGATACTTTTTCAAAAAATTTTAGAAATCAAAAATTTTACGAACTTAGAGGATATAAACGCCTTGAGGAAATAAAATTTCCAAATCAAAGTGAGTATCCTTTTTATTGTTACGAACGCGTCTTGTGAATTTAGATATCAGCCTAAAACATATAAACAAATTAGCTATTCCGGCTTTAATTTCAGGGATTTCAGAACCTTTACTCTCCCTAACTGATGCTGCTATTGTGGGTAATATGACTATGAACTCCACAGAATCTTTAGCAGCTGTAGGAATTGTAAGTACTTTTCTTTCCATGCTTATTTGGGTTTTAGGACAAACCCGCAGTGCTATTTCATCTATAGTTTCTCAATATGTAGGTGCCAATAAAATTGACCAAATAAAAAACCTTCCGGCCCAAGCCATCTTTTTAATTACATCTATTAGTATTTTAATTATTCTTTTTACCTATCCTTTTGCTAAATCTATTTTTAAACTTTACAACGCCTCAGATTTAATTTTAGACTATAGTGTTATCTATTATAAAATAAGAGTGTTTGGCTTTCCATTTACTCTTTTCACTATTGGCGTATTTGGAGCCTTTAGAGGGTTACAAAACACCTATTATCCAATGATTATCGCAATTTTAGGCGCTTTTATTAATGTGGTTTTAGATGTGATATTAGTGTATGGCATTCACGGTGTTTTGGAGCCAATGAATATTGAAGGAGCTGCTTATGCCAGTGTGTTTTCACAATTTATTATGGCCTTGTTTTCAGCCTATTTTTTACTCAAAAAAACAACAATTCCTTTAAAAATTAACTTCCCATTTAACCATGAGATAAAACGGTTTATTTTTATGATACTTAATCTTTTTGTAAGAACCATTGCATTAAATGTTACTTTATATTTTGCAAGCGCCTTTGCCACCAGCTACGGATCAGAATATATTGCGGCCTATACCATTGCTATTAATTTATGGTTTTTAGGGGCGTTTATCATAGATGGTTATTCTAGTGCTGGAAATATCTTGTCAGGAAAATTATTTGGAGCCAAGGCATATCATCTATTAATTAAACTAAGCAATCAGCTTATTAAGTACGGGATTATTATTGGTATTATAACGGGTGGTATTGGGGCCCTTTTTTATTTTCCACTTGGGCGCATTTTCACATCAGATCCTAAGGTATTACATGTTTTTTATGAAGTGTTCTGGATGGTATTATTAATGCAACCCGTTTGTGCTTTGGCTTTTATTTTTGATGGTATTTTTAAAGGTCTCGGTAAAATGAAATATCTCAGAAATGTTTTGCTTTTTGCCACTTTTCTAATTTTTGTACCCCTCTTATTTTGGCTAGACGCACTTAATTATAAACTTTATGCCATCTTTATAGCCATAACGGTCTGGATAGTAGCCAGAGGTATTCCTCTAATAATAAAATTTAGGCAACTGTTTTTACCGCTTGCATAAAACAACTAACTTTGAAAACCAATTTTGCCAAACATGTTATTAATAACTCTTATTCAAGACATTAATATTGAAGATAAATTAAAAAGTGCTCCTGACTCAAATTATGAGATAGGTGTTTTTATAGGCTCATTGCTTCCTTTTGTTTTTTTAGTGGCTATTGCCTATATGATTTACAGATACAATAAAAAAAGAATAAATAAAGACTAATGGATTTTTTAAATTTTTTAAGTGGCAATGGATTGTTTTTAATCCTGGCTTTAGTGCTAATAGTGGTTTATGTGGTTAACAGAGTTAAAAAACGATAATCATTCAATTTAGGTAGGCTAATTGACTTTAAGTTTTGGAATAATCCCTTCAAAAAAAATTTAAAGACAAATAGCTTTTACAAAATGAATATCTTTGTGCTTTAATTTATTATAAATGGGTAATATTCGCATTACAAAACAATTCTCTTTTGAAACTGGTCATGCTCTTTACGGATATGATGGTAAATGTAAAAATGTACATGGCCATAGTTATAAGCTTTCTGTCACTGTTATTGGTAAGCCTATTAAAGACAAATCACATGTAAAATTCGGGATGGTAATTGATTTTGGAGATTTAAAACATATTGTTAAAGAAGAAATTGTGAATGTGTTTGATCATGCCACCGTTTTTAATAAAAATACACCACATGTGGAGCTGGCTAAAGAACTGGCAGATCGTGGTCACAACGTGTTATTAGTAGATTACCAGCCAACAAGTGAAATGATGGTTATTGATTTCTCAAAAAAAATTAAAAATAGATTACCAAAACATATTGAATTACACTCTTTAAAACTTCAAGAAACTGACACTTCTTTTGCAGAGTGGTACGCTAGCGATAATGGGAAATAATTTTATAACTTTTCCGAAAGGTAAAAAAATATATTTCGCTTCAGATAATCATCTCGGAGCTCCAACTCAAGATGCTTCAGCTCCAAGAGAAAAGAAATTTGTAGCTTGGTTAGATGACATTAGACAGGATGCGGCAGCTATTTTTCTTTTAGGCGATTTATTTGATTTTTGGTTTGAATATAAAACCGTTATACCTAAAGGCTTTACTCGAACTTTAGGAAAGCTAGCTGAAATAAGTGATTCCGGAATCCCTGTTTATTTCTTTGTTGGTAATCATGATTTATGGATGGATGACTATTTTAAAACTGAATTAAATATTCCTGTTTATCACCAACCTGAAGAATTTGTCCTTAATAATAAAACCTTTTTTATTGGCCATGGGGATGGTCTAGGCCCGGCCGACAAGGGTTATAAACGCATGAAAAAAGTGTTTACAAATCCTTTTTTTAAATGGTTGTTCAGATGGGTACATCCAGACATTGGTATGCGCATTGCCCAATATTTATCCGTAAAAAATAAATTGATTTCTGGTGATGAAGATGCTCAATTTCTTGGGGAGGAAAATGAATGGCTCGCACAATACAGTAAGAAAAAATTAGTAGAAAAACACAGAGACTTTTTTATATTTGGCCACAGACATTTACCCTTAGAAATTGAACTTGACGCCTCTTCAAAATACATCAATCTTGGCGACTGGATTGGCTATTACTCTTATGGGGTTTTTGATGGCGATCACATGGAATTAAAAAAATATTAATCCTTATCGTGGTCTTCAATATCTTTTCTAAGATCCAATTTTCTAAAAGACGGAGATACAATACCTGTAGTTACCACTGTTATTAGTGTCATAGTACCTCCAAACACAACAGCACTCACCGTACCCATTAGTTTAGCTGTTAAACCACTTTCAAATGCGCCCAGCTCATTTGAAGAGCCCACAAACATAGAGTTCACAGACGCCACCCTTCCTCGCATATGATCTGGTGTTTTTATTTGTAAAATGGTTTGTCTTATCACCATAGAAACCCCGTCAGTAACACCACTAAAAAACAGGGCTAGAACAGAAATCCAAAATATTGACGAAAGACCAAAAACAATGATACATAAACCGAATCCAAAAATAGCTCCTAAAAGTTTTAAACCGGCATTTTTACTAATAGGTAAATAAGCCGTAATTAACATGGTTAAAAAAGCACCTACTGCTGGCGCTGCTCTTAAAACTCCAAAACCTTCTGAACCCACTTTTAAAATATCTTGTGCAAAAATGGGTAATAAGGCAACCGCACCTCCAAATAAAACAGCTACCATATCTAAGGTTATGGCTCCTAAAATAGCCTTCGTTTTAAAAACAAACTGAACGCCTTCTTTTAAACTTTGAATTACTGGCTCTCCGATTTTTGGATTTAAAATAGGCTTTTTCTTAATTCTTAAAACAATAAAGAATGATAAAATAATCAACCCGAAAATAATGCAAAGGGACCAATGAACACCAATCCAGCCAATAGAAAAGCCAGCAAATGCAGGTCCTAAAACGGATGCCATTTGCCAGGTTGAACTACTCCAGGTGGCTGCATTGGCATACACTTTTTTAGGCACTATTAATGCAATTAATGAAAAAATGGTTGGGCCAAAAAAAGAACGTAAAAACCCTCCAAAAAATACTAAAGCATAAATACAATATAAAATAGTATTTGTAGACCATGTTGAAACAACGAGTGGCCAAGTTAGTAAAAACAAGCCAAAACTAATAAGTGAAAAGGCCGCTATAATAGTGGCTAAAAGATTTCTCTTCTCTCTTTGATCTACAATATGTCCAGCAAACAAAGCCATGGTAAATGCGGGAACGATTTCCATCAATCCAATAAGCCCAAGAGATAACGGGTCTTTGGTCAGGCTATAAACCTGCCATTCTATGACTATAAATTGCATTGACCAACCAAAAACTAATACCAATCTGAGTAATAAAAAAATATTGAATTCCTTTATTCTTAAAGCTGCATAAGGGTCGTTCTTATTCATTTATTCTGAATCATTTGCTTTAACATCTCTTAATTTGAGTTGCAGACTAACGTTGCCATTCCATTCATTTTCATCAACTGAGTAAACCACTTTAAAAAGTTTATTATCAGTAATTAAATCGACTTTTTCTCCCATACCAAAACCAATAGCTACCAAAGCACTAGCCCCAGGTTGAACAACAGTCATTCTTAAATGTGTTTTGTCTGCTCCAACGCATTTTCCATACCCCGTATCTTTTAAATTTTCTGTCATAAAAACCGGGGTCATATTTTCTGGTCCATACGGAGCAAACTGCTTAATAATTCTGTAAAATTTAGGCGTGATGTCTTTTAAATCAATTTTAGCATCAATTTTAATTTCAGGAATCAATAAAGATCTATCAATCGTTTTGGACACCTCATCTTCAAACGCTTGTTTAAATGCCTGATAGTTTTCTTCTTTCATTGTTAAACCTGCCGCATATTTATGTCCTCCAAATTGTTCAATAAATTCGCTACAAGCTTCAATTACATTATAAATATCAAAATCTCTTACAGAACGCGCCGAGGCGGCCAGTTTATCTCCGCTTCTAGTGAATACTAACGTTGGTCTGTAATAGGTTTCCGTTAATCTGGAGGCAACAATTCCAATAACCCCTTTGTGCCAATCTTCCTGATATACCACCGTTGTTAAATTATTTTGCTCCCCTAGCTCTTCTATTTGTATAAGTGCTTCTTCAGTAATTCGTTTATCTTCTTCTCTTCTATCTGAATTATATTCCTCAATTTCAGCCGCAAACTGCAGTGCTTTCTCATATTCAGTTTCAACTAATAAAGTCACCGCATAATTGCCGTGTTTCATTCTTCCTGCAGCATTAATTCTGGGCGCCACCACAAATACAACATCAGTAATGGTCAATTCTGTTTTATTGACTTGTTCAAGTAATGCTTTGATGCCAGGCCTCGGAAAGGTATTAATCACTTGCAATCCAAAATAGGCTAAGACTCTGTTTTCTCCAGTAATGGGAACGATGTCTGCACCAATAGCCGTGGCCACTAAATCAAGATATTCAACTAGATCCTCAACGTCGTTATCTTCTTTAGAATGCAATGCCTGAATCAGTTTAAAACCTACACCACAACCACACAATTCTTTATAAGGATATTTACAATCCTCTTGTTTTGGGTCTAAAACAGCGACTGCATCTGGAATGGTATCTCCAGGCCTGTGATGATCACAAATAATAAAATCAATCCCTAATTCTTTAGCATAGGCCACTTTTTCTATGGCTTTTATACCACAATCTAAAGCAATGATAAGGGTAAAATCATTTTCCAAAGCAAAATTGATGCCCTTATAAGAAATGCCATATCCTTCATCATAACGGTTTGGAATATATGTCAAAACAAGCTCATATCTGGTTTTTAAATATGATGAGATTAATGCAACAGACGTCGTCCCATCAACATCATAATCCCCATAAACTAAAATATTCTCTTTGTTGGCAATGGCTTTTTCAATTCTGGTAACGGCTTTATCCATATCTTTCATCAAGAATGGGTTATGTAAATCCGTTAGACTTGGCCTGAAAAATTTTTTAGCCTCTTCAAAGGTTTCTATTTCTCTTTCTAACAGTAAGGTTGCAACAATAGGGTCTACTTGAAGCGCTTTTTGCAATGCTTCAATTTTAGAAGATTCCGGTTGGGGTTTTAGTGTCCAGCGCATTTTTATATCAAGTTTAAAGGCTGATTCTACAGGTTATTGATTGTGGAAATGCGTTTCTATTTTTAACTCTGAAAATTGGCGAAACATTTCCATTACACCACAATATTTTTCTATGGATAAATCAACTGCCTTTTGAAGTTTGCTTTCATTAAGTTCATTTCCAAAAAAATGAAATTCCATAGTGACTTTATCATAATATTTTGGGTGTTCTTCTGTGAGATTAGCCTCAATTTCAATTTTAAAATCAGCAACCTTTAGCTTCATTTTTTTTATTAATGAGGCCACATCTAAACCCGAACAACCTGCCAATGCAGATAACATTAATGCTTTAGGCCTGAATCCTTCTCCATTTCCATCATTTTCAGGACCCGCATCCATAAACAAATTGTGTCCAGACGGATTGGTGCTTTCAAACTTCATGTTTCCTTTCCAAGTTGTTGTAATATGATTTGTCATTTCTGTATTATTTTTCGTTACTTGTGAGTATCAAAAATACAGATTAATTTACTAAAAAAAGCATCCTATGCCATTAGTTAAACCACTATCCGCAGACCACGATTTAGAAACCAAAAATCTGGCAGAATTTTTTAATGAAACCTTAGGCTTTTGTCCAAATTCTGTATTAACTATGCAGCGCCGTCCAGCCATCAGTAAGGCCTTTATAAACTTAAATAAAGCGGTTATGGCAAACGAAGGTAGAGTGACTTCTGCTTTAAAACGAATGATAGCCTGGGTAAGTAGTAATACCACAGGTTGCCGGTATTGCCAAGCACATGCCATTAGAGCAGCAGAACGTTATGGTGCAGAACAAGAGCAGTTAGATAATATTTGGGAATATAGAACACATCCGGCATTTAACGAAGCCGAACGCGCTGCTTTAGATTTTAGCTTAGCGGCTTCTCAAGTACCAAATGCCGTTGATGAATCTATAAAAACCCGATTGTATAATTATTGGAATGAAGGTGAGATTGTTGAGATGCTTGGGGTTATTTCTCTTTTTGGGTATTTAAACCGTTGGAATGATTCTATGGGGACTTCTATTGAAGAAGGTGCTGTTGAAAGTGGCAACCAATACCTGAGTAAGCATGGATGGGAAAAAGGGAAACATGTTTAATCTAAATTTGAAAAAAACATTTTACTTCTTGCCACCAACACAAATTACAATTTCACCCTTTGGTGGTTTGTTGTTATAATACTCTAAAACCTCTTTGGCAGTACCGCGAATAGTTTCTTCATATAATTTGGTGAGTTCTCTTGAAACCGAGACTTGGCGGTCTTCACCAAAATATTCACAAAAATGCCCTAATGTTTTTAAAAGTTTATGTGGACTTTCATAAAAAATAATAGTTCTTGTTTCTTCAGCTAATAGCAGTAAGCGCGTTTGCCTTCCTTTTTTAACTGGCAAAAATCCTTCAAAGACAAATTTGTCATTTGGTAAACCGGAATTTATCAATGCGGGTACAAAAGCCGTAGCTCCTGGTAAGCAATCTACTTCTATATTATTTTCAATACAAGCTCTTGTTAATAAAAATCCGGGGTCTGAAATAGCCGGCGTTCCAGCATCACTAATTAAAGCAACTGTGGTTCCACTTTTTAATTTTTGAATAAGGTTTTCAACCGTTTTATGTTCATTATGCATATGATGGGACTGCATATGCGTCGTGATCTCAAAATGCTTCAATAATTTTCCTGATGTACGGGTATCTTCAGCTAGTATTAAATCAACTTCTTTTAAAACCTCTACAGCCCTAAAAGTCATGTCTTTTAAATTGCCAATAGGCGTTGGAACAATATAGAGTTTACCCATTAATTAAATTTACTTTCTATAATCTCCATGAAACGCTCTTCATAAACTTCTTTCCCAATCCAATTATTGTAATCTGGCTTCACAATGCTTTTGATGAGTTTACTGGCTTCTATAAAACTGCTAGAAGTATTAACTTGAGATAATACGCGTTCATAGTCTTCTGCCTTACCTTCAAACAAATGCTTTATAAATGCTAATTTATCATTTAATCCAATATTTAAAGTATTGGCTTTTAATCTATCATTTAAAGATTTTTTTTCTTCAGTCATGCCATTGTTGTTTTTTGACATGGGCTCAAAAACCGGCATGTTTTTAAAATCAGAAGTTAAACTTTCTAAATCGCCTTTAAAAATCTGTTTTTCGTCTAAAACATGGTCTAAAACCTCATGGTCCTCCTTGGTTTCCAAAGGCATATGAGCAACCATATCTTTGATGGTTTTCATGCCTGGTTCCATAATAGATTCTTGGTTTGTTTCATCAAGATTGATGTAAATTTTGTCTTCAACTTCAATCGTATCGCTTATTGTGTTATTAAATGCAGTATCCAGCATATCAAAGAAAGAAGAATCATTTCCAACCGTTGGCATTTCTTCTTCAAAATTTTCATGAGCAAACTTTAATACTGATAACTTTTCATAAAGAACCTGAACTTCTAAATGCATTTTTATGACATCTTCCTTTCCTTTTAGTTTTAGAATTCTGTGTGCTATACTCATTAAATCAGATTCCAACTTCTTCTTCATTATTTTTAATTTTTTAGATTTCTATTATTTAGGCTTTTATTTTTAATAAATTTACGCCACCTTTATGCAAACGATTATTTGATTTGTTTTAGTGTTAAAATTACAAAATGTTTCTCGAAAATACCGTAAATCAGAAAGAACAATTTGGGTGGATTGAAGTGATCTGCGGCTCTATGTTTTCAGGAAAAACAGAAGAATTAATCCGCAGACTCAAGCGTGCCCAATTTGCAAGACAGAAAGTAGAGATTTTTAAACCTGCTATTGATGTGCGTTATAACGAAACCATGGTAGTCTCTCATGACGCCAATGAAATACGTTCAACACCAGTTCCGGCCGCCGCTAATATTCCTATTTTAGCAGATGGCTGTGATGTTGTTGGTATTGATGAGGCTCAGTTTTTTGATGACGAAATTATACGTGTGTGCAATGATTTAGCAAATAAAGGCGTTCGAGTAATTGTGGCCGGTTTAGATATGGATTTTAAAGGGAATCCCTTTGGCCCAATGCCTCATTTAATGGCAACGGCTGAGTATGTAACGAAGGTACATGCTGTTTGCACCAGAACAGGTAATTTAGCACAATATAGTTACCGAAAATCTAAAAATGACAATCTTGTTCTTTTAGGGGAAGTAGAAGAATATGAACCTTTAAGTAGGGCTGCCTTTTATAAAGCCATGATGCGAGATAAAGTGCGCAATATGAAGGTGAATGATGCCGAAGAAGTGACTTCAAAACAAAAAAATACAGATGCCTAAAGCGCAAGAAACCATCCTTGAAATTGATTTACGTGCGCTCAAACAAAATTTTGAGTATTTAAAGTCAAGAGTTCAAACAGGCACGCAAATGATGGGTGTTGTAAAGGCCTTTGCATACGGAAGTGATGCCAATGAAATTTCGCTTTTTCTTCAAGATCTCCATATTGATTATTTTGCAGTAGCATATGTACATGAAGGTATGGCATTAAGAAATGCAGGTGTTACCAAACCTATTTTGGTTCTGCATCCACAAGCCATCAACTTTAAACAATTAATAGAATTTTGTTTGGAGCCCAGTTTATATAATGCCAAAATTTTTAATGAATTTCTAGCGATTGCCTCCCAAGAAAACCAAACGAATTATCCGATTCACATCAAATTCAACACGGGCTTAAACCGTCTTGGCTTTTCTGAAAATGAGGTGGATTCTTTGATTTTAAAACTAAAAGCAAATACTTGTATAAAGGTCAAATCACTATTTTCTCATTTGGCTGCAAGTGAAGATTTAAACGAAAAAGAATTTACCTTAAATCAAATAGATGCCTTTAAAAATATTTCTGAAAATTTTATTTTTAAACTAGGGTATAAGCCAATGCTTCATATTTGCAATACTTCTGGTATTTTAAATTATCCTGAAGCTCATTTTGATATGGTTCGCACGGGTATAGGTTTATATGGTTTTGGAAATTCTAAAAAAGAAAATGTGCACTTCAAGCCAATAAGCACTTTAAAAACAATTATTTCTCAAATACACGCTGTTGAAAAAGGCAAGTCCATTGGATATAATAGAGCCTACAAAAGCGATGGCTTTATAAAAACCGCTACTTTACCCATTGGACATGCTGATGGTATTGGAAGACAATATGGTAATGGTAAGGGATTTGTAAACATTCATGGAAAGCCTGCTCCCATTATTGGTAATGTTTGTATGGATATGATTATGGTGAACATTACTCACATTGATTGTAAAGAAGGCGATGAGGTCATTGTGTTCGGTCAAGAGCAAACTGCAGAACAGTTAGCTGAAACTGTGAAAACCATTTCATATGAACTCATTACGGCTATTTCCAAACGTGTAAAACGGGTTTACATAAAATAAGGGCATTAACAAATGTTAATGTTATGCTTTTTTGATTATTTTAGTAGTTCACTAACTAAAAATTATAATCATGTTAAAAGAATTCAAAAATTTTATTATGACGGGTAACGTCATTGAATTTGCAGTTGCTGTAATCATGGCTGGTGCCGTTGGTCAGGTTGTAAACGGTTTTGTAAATGACATCGTAATGCCTATTGTTGGCCAATTTACTGGTGGTGTAGATTTTGCTAATTTAAAAATTGTCCTAACAGAGGCAATTCCTGCAAACGGGGATGTGGCTGCTATTGCAGAAAATGCTATCCGATATGGCGCCTGGATAAATACACTTGTCAATTTAGTAATTGTTGGTTTGGTTATGTTTATAATTATTAAAGCATACGGAAAAATGAAAAAACCAGCTCCAGCTCCAGCTCCATCAGGACCATCTGACAATGATTTACTAAAAGAAATCAGAGACTCACTTAGAAAATAACAAATTGTTAAATAAATAACATTGTGTTATTTGTTGTTAAAAAGGCTTCGTTTTAAAAAATTGAAGCCTTTTTTTCATTTTTAAAATATAATTAATACCTAATTTTGCTCACCAAATCTTATTAATTTTATTAAAATAAAAAATATGAAAGTTGCTGTTGTTGGTGCCACAGGTATGGTTGGCGAAGTCATGTTAAAAGTTCTTGCAGAAAGAAATTTTCCTATTACAGAATTATTTTTAGTTGCCTCAGAACGTTCTGTTGGCAAAAAATTAATATACAAAAACAAAGAATATACAGTCATTGGTTTAGAGGATGCCGTTGCCGCTAAGCCACATGTTGCTATTTTTTCTGCAGGAGGAGGCACTTCTCTTGAATGGGCTCCAAAATTTGCTGAAGCAGGAACCACAGTTATTGATAATTCATCTGCTTGGAGAATGGATCCATCTAAAAAATTAGTAGTTCCTGAAATTAACGCTCATGAACTAACCAAGGAAGATAAAATTATAGCTAATCCCAACTGCTCAACCATTCAAATGGTAATGGCCTTGGCGCCACTTCATAAAAAATATAAAATGAAACGCATCGTTGTTTCAACCTACCAATCTGTTTCGGGTACTGGTGTAAAAGCTGTTAAACAATTAGAGAATGAAATAGCCGGCATTAAAGGGGAAATGGCTTATCCTTACCCAATAGGAAGAAACGCCTTACCTCATTGCGATGTTTTTGAAGCCAATGGTTATACCAAGGAAGAGATGAAATTAGCCAGAGAGCCTCAGAAAATATTTAATGATAAATCCTTTTCAGTTACTGCAACCGCCGTAAGAATTCCAACTTCTGGAGGTCATTCTGAATCTGTTAACGTTGAGTTTGAAAATGATTTTAATTTAGCAGAAGTTCGTCAACTACTTAGTGAAGCTCCCGGGGTTGTTTTACAAGATGATACTGCAAAGAACTTATACCCTATGCCAATCTTTGCGCATGATAAAGATGACGTTTTTGTAGGGCGATTGCGAAGAGATGAAACACAACCAAATACTTTAAATATGTGGATTGTTGCCGATAATTTGCGAAAAGGTGCTGCTACTAATGCCATTCAAATAGGAGAAGCTCTAATTGAAAGAGGCCTTTTATAAAATATCTCGGTTTTAAAATACTATTAAGCTTTTACTTTTCTATGTAAAAGCTTTTTTATTGTTTATTTTTGATAATAAATCTTTTATCATGAAAACATTAATATTAAACTTATTTTTACTTCTATTATTTGTTGCTTGTAAAAATGAAACATCTGACAAAAAAGTAATCGCCGTGAATTATCCTGAAACTAAAACTGTTGATAGTGTAGATACTTATTTTGGAGTTGAGGTAAAAGACCCTTTTCGTTGGCTGGAAGATGACACTAGTAGAGAAACTGAAGCATGGGTTAAAACTCAAAACAACACTACTTTTAATTATTTAGAACAAATCCCGTTTAGAGAAGACCTTAAAGAACGTCTTTCAAAATTATGGAATTATGAAAAACTAAGCGCCCCTTTTAAAGAAGGTGATTATACTTATTTTTCAAAAAATAATGGCCTTCAAAATCAAGATGTTTATTACAGAAAAAAGGGTGATGGTGAAGCTGAAGTTTTTTTAGACCCTAATACATTCTCAAAAGATGGTACTGTTTCACTTGGAGGCATGAGTTTTTCTAAAAACGGAAAAATTCTGGCCTATGCAATTTCTGAAGGAGGAAGTGATTGGCGCAAAGTAATTGTCTTAGACACTGAAACCAAAAACATTATTGAAGACACCTTGGTTGATGTTAAGTTTAGTGGTATTTCTTGGTATAAAAATGAAGGTTTTTATTACTCAAGTTACGATAAACCAAAAGGGAGTCAACTTTCTGCTAAAACAGACCAGCACAAAGTATATTATCATAAACTTGGAACGCCACAAAAAGAGGATCTTTTAATATTTGGAGGTAAACCCGAAGAAAAACATAGGTATATATATGGAACAGTAACTGAAGACGACAGGTACTTAGTTATTACACCAAGAATCTCCACCTCTGGCAATAAACTTTATATTAAAGATTTATCCATACCAAATAGTAAACTAATCACCATTTTAGACCACACTGAAAGTGACACTTCTGTTCTAGAGAACGAAGGCACTACGTTATTCCTTGTAACCAATCTTGATGCACCTAATAAAAGGGTAGTTAGTGTTGATGCTTCGAATCCAAAACCTGAGAATTGGGTGGATGTCATTCCTGAAACTGAAAATGTTTTGAACATTTCAAAAGGAAGTGGTTATATGTTTGCCGAATATATGGTAGATGCCCTTTCAAAAGTGAAGCAATATGATTTTAAAGGTGCGTTTATTAGGGAGATTGAGTTGCCAGGTCTGGGTTCTGCCGCAGGCTTTTCCGGAAAAAAAGAGGACACCACGTTATACTATTCCTTTACTAATTACGATACGCCCTCAAGTATTTACGAGTTAAATCCAGCGACAGGAAACACTGCGCTTTATTGGAAGCCTGCAATTGATTTTAATAGTAATGATTATGAAAGTCATCAAGTCTTTTATACTTCAAAAGATGGCACAAAGATTCCAATGATGATTACTTATAAAAAAGGCCTCGAATTAAATGGCAAAAACCCCACTATTTTATATGGTTATGGCGGATTTAATATCAGTTTAACCCCTTCATTCAGTATTGCCAATGCTGTTTGGATGGAACAAGGCGGTATTTTAGCTGTGCCCAATTTACGTGGTGGTGGCGAATATGGACGTAAATGGCATGATGCTGGGATACTTCAAAAAAAACAAAATGTATTTGATGATTTTATAGCTGCTGGTGACTATTTGATTGCAAACAAATATACGTCACATGATTATTTAGCCATTAGAGGTGGTTCAAATGGAGGTCTATTAGTTGGCGCAGTCATGACCCAACGTCCCGACTTAGCTAAAGTAGCATTACCTGCCGTTGGCGTTTTAGATATGTTGCGTTACCACACCTTTACTTCTGGTGCGGGATGGGCTTATGATTATGGAACTTCTGAACAAAGTAAAGATATGTTTGAATATTTAAAAGGTTATTCTCCTGTTCATAATGTTAAGGAAGGTGTAGAATATCCTGCAACTTTAGTAACTACAGGTGACCATGATGATCGCGTGGTGCCCGCCCATAGCTTCAAATTTGCAGCAGAATTACAACGCAAACAAAAGGGTTTAAATCCAACCTTAATAAGAATAGAAACAAATGCCGGACATGGCGCCGGAACTCCCGTTAGTAAAACCATTGAACAATATGCAGATATTTTTGGTTTTACTTTGTATAATATGGGTTTTAAAGTCCTCCCGAGCAAAACAAATGAAAAAATTAAAGGATAAATAAAAACTTTTAAAAAGTAAAAATCGCTTGGAATCCAGGCGATTTTTTTATGTTATTTTTGTACCATGTTACAAATCAAAAACATTTCTTTTGGTTATAAAAACGCCCTCGTACTGCAGAACATTAGTTTTAATGTAAAGAAAGGCGAACATCTGTCTGTAATTGGAGAAAGTGGTTCAGGAAAAAGCACTCTTTTGAAATTAATATACGGCACTTATGATTTAAATGAAGGACAAATTTTTTGGAATGACACCAAAATTTTAGGACCAAAATATAATCTTATTATTGGTCCGGAATTCATGAAGTATGTGGCACAAGAATTTGATTTAATGCCGTTTACTACAGTTTCAGAAAACATTGGTGAATTTCTATCTAATTTTTTTCCGAAAGAAAAACAAAAAAGGATTATCGAGCTGTTGGAAGTTGTTGAATTACTGCCCTTTGCCAATACAAAAGTAAAAGAATTAAGTGGTGGCCAAAAACAACGCGTAGCCCTGGCAAGAGCTCTGGCAAAACAACCCGAATTATTATTACTGGATGAACCCTTCAGTCACATTGATAATTTTAAAAAGCAATCATTAAGAAGAAGTCTTTTTAAATACTTGAAAGAAAAAGAAATAACTTGTATTGTGGCCACCCACGACAAAGATGACGTATTATCTTATTCAGACATCATGATTGTTCTTCATGAGACAAGAATTATTGCCAATAATAGCCCACTGCAATTATACAATAGCCCTGAAAATAAATTAATTGCTTCTTTTTTTGGGGAATTTAATGTGTTAGAACACTATGGATTAGTTTATGCCAATCAACTTAAAATTGTGAAAAAATCTGCGTTAAAAGCGATTGTTTGTAACTCTTATTACAAAGGAAATTTTTATTTAATTGAAGCTAAACACAATGAACAGATCATTTTTATAGAACATCCTGAAACCTTAAAAAATGGTTTAGAAATTTCGTTTTCAGTAGATAAAAATTTAAAATGAAGATCAAAATACTTTTTCAATCTTAAATATTTTGTCTCTAAAATTGACTTCATCGCCTACTCGCTTTGCTGCTAACATTTGTCCTATGGGAGTATCTTTTGCGATGGCATAAAATTCTTGATTATCTGCTACAATAGTTCCGGCACTAATACCAATAAAATAATTTGACATGGACGTATAAACAACGCTACCTAAACAAACTGTTTCTACTGTTTTATTTAAATCAATTTTTTTTAAAATATCTTTTGTTTTTTGAATTTCGCTAAGTTGATTACATGCCTTCTCTAGATCAATTTGTAACATGGCACGCCCAGTTTCGTGCTTATCGCCTGCACTACTTTTTGTTTCAGAATCTAAAGACTCTTGTATATCATTTATAGTGTTTTTTATAGTCAATAATCTGTTTTCTATAAAATCAGAACATTGATTATATAACCCTATTTTAAGCTCAAGTTTACTTTTCATTCTTTTGTTTATAGTCTAAAGGTCCAAAGAAATTCATTTGACGCACAATCCAGTTTTTTCTGCCTTGTATATAGTTTGTTGCCGGATTAGCTCTATACCGCAAAGGGTTTGGAAGAATAGCTGCTATTGCCGCAGCCTCATTTCTATTCAATTTAATAGCGGGCTTTTTAAACCAAAATTGGGAGGCTGACTCAGCTCCATATACCCCATTGCCCATTTCAATACTATTTAAATAGACTTCCATGATGCGTTCTTTAGGCCAAAACAATTCTATAAGAAAAGTAAAATACGTTTCTAAGCCTTTTCTAAACCAGCTTCGCTGTGGCCACAAAAAAACATTTTTAGCTGTTTGCTGACTGATTGAGCTCGCTCCTCTAATTCTTTTACCCTTTTTATTGTGTTTTACAGCCTTTTCAATGGCTTCCATATCAAAGCCATTATGAGTTAAAAAATTTTGATCTTCACTACAAATAACAGCAAGTTGCAAGTTTTTTGAAATGGCTTCAATAGGAACCCAATCGTGCTTTAAAACCAGTTTTTTGTCATCTTGTAATTGTTCAATATTTCTGATTAACATTAAAGGTGTAACAGGAACCGGTACCCACCTAAAGAATATCACTATGACTATTGAAAACCCAAATAACCATAGCATTAATTTAAGAATGTATTTAAAAAATCTCTTAATCATTTTAATCTATTTTTGGAATAGCTTATATTATTTAATACTATTAAAAGTGTATACAAAGTAATCCATTTAAATTATAAAGGCATCAACAATTTTTACAGTAATCTGGAAGACCTTTTATAAACTACATTTCTTTCCTCTAAATACGTCATAAAATAATTGAAACATACTTTGTGTTTACCCACTAATTCTGGAGGAAAAACACCCTTCTCATTAAAAAGACCCTCTAAAAATAGATTGGCAGCAGCTGTTGCTGTATACCCGGTTGTTCTGGACATAGAAGCGGTATTTGTCTCAGAATTATATTCGTCATACAAATTATAAACAACTTCTTCCAATTTACCATTTTTATTTTTACCCTTTACGGTTACTCTCATAACGGTCAATTCTTCTTCTTTTTCTCCAAGCTTCCATTCATTAAATAAAATTTTACTTGTAAAATCTAACGGAGAAATTCCTTTTCCTTGAATTTCAATTTTATCATTGCTGAAAAATCCGCTTTCTTTTAAAACCCTTATGTATTCCACATGCCCAGGGTAACGCAATGTTTTTTCTTTCATATTTGGAATATGCGGCATGGTATGAATTATGGATCTTAACCCATCCGAATTAAAAGATTCTAAGGTCCCTACTTTTTCAAAATCCACATATTCACAATCCGTTAACGGTTCCCTTATAATCTCGTGACCATTCTCAACATATCTAGCAGGACGGGTATATTCTTCAATAACATCTACAGGAGAGAACGGGGCTTTATAACAAAATGGCCATTTTTTTATCTTTGGCAATCCACCAACAAGACATTCAAAATCGGTCAATTCCATTATTTCATTATAATAACCTAAAATAATATTATCCATTCCTGGAGCGACGCCACAATCCACAATGGCTGTTACCTTTTTTTCTTTTGCCAAAGCATCTAAATCCAACGAGTTTTCTGGGAAAAAGGAAATATCTATAACATTCCTTTCATTTTCTAATATCGTTTTTAAGGTTTTAAAACCAAGGAACCCAGGAACTGCACAAATGACTAAATCATGTCTGGTAACAGCTTTTCCGAGATTTTCTTTATTTGTGACGTCGAGTTGCTCAATAGTTAAAACAGGGCATTTTTGTTTGACCTTGTCTAATACATTTTGATTGAGATCGGTTAATGTGACATTGTGCTTTTTTGAAAGGTCTATCGCCATGGCGCTACCAACCATACCGGCCCCTAATACTATAATATTACTCATTTTGTTTTGTTTTTAAGGAAATTGAAAATTAAAATAACGCTGGAAGTCATAAATAGCTATAATCCTGGTATAACAACCCAAGGCATTTCATCTATTTTAGTTATTTTATTTTCTAACATTTGATAAATGTATTGATTATTTGATTAACAAAACAGTTGTATTCTGGAATATTTATTTGATATAATCCCTTTTTTTTAAAATAAAACGTACAAAAAACTCCGAAATGTGAATCGGAGTTTTTTAGTTTATTCTTCTATTTGTTTATCTATAACAAAATCTTCCATAAACTTGGTGGTATAATTACCCGCTAAATAATCTGGATGTTCCATAAGTTGTCTATGAAAAGGAATGGTTGTTTTTATACCTTCAATAACAAACTCTTCTAAAGCACGCTTCATCTTATTGATAGCCTCTTCTCGTGTTTGAGCAGTTGTGATTAACTTAGCGATCATAGAATCATAATTTGGTGGTATAGTATACCCCGCGTAAACGTGTGTATCTAAACGTACCCCATGACCTCCCGGTGCATGCAGCGTAGTGATTTTTCCAGGAGATGGTCTGAATCCATTATAAGGATCTTCTGCATTAATTCGGCATTCAATAGCATGAAGTTTTGGAGTGTAATTCTTTCCAGAAATAGGCACGCCCGCAGCTACTAATATTTGCTCACGTATTAAATCAAAATCAATTACTTGTTCAGTAATAGGATGTTCTACTTGGATACGCGTATTCATTTCCATAAAATAAAAATTTCTGTTTTTATCTACAAGAAATTCAATGGTTCCCGCACCTTCATATTTAATGTATTCTGCCGCTTTTACTGCTGCATCACCCATTTTAGTGCGTAATTCTGAAGTCATAAAAGGAGAAGGTACTTCTTCTGTTAATTTTTGATGACGACGTTGGATCGAACAGTCTCTTTCTGATAAATGACATGCTTTGCCTGTTGAATCTCCAACCACTTGAATTTCAATGTGTCTTGGTTCTTCAATAAGTTTTTCCATGTACATACCATCATTTCCAAAAGCCGCTTTAGCTTCCTGACGTGCAGAATCCCATGCGTCTCTTAATTTTTCAGGTTTCCAAACGGCACGCATCCCTTTTCCACCTCCACCAGCTGTGGCTTTAAGCATGACTGGATAACCCACTTCAAGGGCTAATTTTTCACAAGATTCAAAGTTTTCTATAATGCCATCACTTCCTGGAACACAAGGCACTCCTGCAGCTTTCATCGTCGCTTTTGCAGAAGCTTTATCTCCCATTCTGTCTATCATTTCTGGAGTGGCTCCAATAAATTTGATGCCGTGTTCACCACAAATTTTGGAAAACTTAGAATTTTCTGAAAGAAATCCATATCCAGGGTGAATAGCATCTGCATTAGTGATTTCGGCAGCAGCTATGATATTTGACATTTTCAAATAAGACTCCGTACTAGATGGTGGCCCTATACAAACCGCTTCATCAGCAAATTTAACATGTAAACTTTCTGCATCTGCCGTTGAGTAAACAGCAACCGTTTTAATGCCCATTTCTTTACAGGTTCTAATAACACGTAGTGCTATTTCTCCTCTATTGGCAATTAGTATTTTTTTAAACATAACTTTTCGTATTAAAAATTTCAAATTCCAATTGCCCTATTCCAAATATTTGGATGTCGAGATCTGGTATTGGAATTTTTAATGGTTATGATGGATCTACTAAAAATAATGGTTGGTCAAATTCTACCGGAGAAGAATCGTCAACTAATATTTTTATAACTTTTCCAGAAACTTCTGATTCTATTTCATTGAAAAGTTTCATGGCCTCAATTATACAAAGCACATCACCTTCTGCAATAGTCTGTCCAACCTCAACAAACAATGGTTTGTCTGGTGCAGGTTTTCTATAAAAAGTACCAATAATTGGCGACTTTATAGTGATGTATTTAGAATTATCATCTGCTTTTGCAGCAGCTGGGGCCGCCGGTGTTTCAATTTGAGGTCTAGATTCGGCTAAAGGCGCAAATGCTTGAGGCATTTGTGTGGCTACCGGTGCATATTGTAATGTAGTAGTTTCTGGATCTGAACCTGTTTTGATAGTGATTTTAATATCCTCCATCTCAAGTTTAACTTCACTTGCTCCTGATTTAGCAACAAACTTGATTAAGTTTTGAATATCTTTTAAATCCATAGTTTTGGTTTTAAATTAGTTAGTTAGTTTTTTGAATTATATGCCCATTTTAAATAAATGGATCCCCAATTAAATCCGCCTCCAAAGGCAGCAAATATTAAATTATCACCCTTTTTTAGTTGTGATTCGTAGTCGTTTAATAGTAACGGTAATGTGGCCGAAGTTGTATTTCCATACTTTTCTATATTCATCATCACCTTGTCATCTTCTAACTCAATCCGTTTCGCTGTAGCGTCAACAATACGCTTATTTGCCTGATGCGCAACCAGCCAATTGACATCATTTTTAGTTAATTTATTTCTGTCTAAAATTTTCACTGCAGCATCCGCCATATTAAATACGGCATTTTTAAAAACTGTTTGTCCTTCCTGAAAAGCGAATTGTTTTTTATTTTCAATTGCTTCCAATGTTGAAGGGTAAGATGATCCTCCATAGGTTGCTTGTAAAAATTCTCTCCCAGATCCGTCACTTCTTAAATACTCATCTTGTAAACCTAAGTTTTCTGTATTTGGCTCAAATAGAACCGCACCTCCACCATCTCCAAAAATGATGCAAGTAGCCCTATCCTCATAATTAACCATTGAAGACATCTTATCAGCTCCAATAAGAAGCACATTTTTATATCTACCTGATTCTATATATTTAGCGGCCACTGACATTCCAAACAAAAAGCTCGAACACGCAGCATCTAAATCAAAAGAAAAAGCATTAATAGCACCAATGTTTGAAGCCGTAAAAGCTGCAGTCGATGCTGCTTTCATATCTGGTGTTGCGGTAGCTACTATGATTAATTCAATATCTTTGGGGTCAATTCCTTTTTTACTGATAAGATTTTGGGCAGCCTTAATGGCTAAGTAAGAAGTGCCTTTGCCGACGTCTTTAAGAATTCGGCGTTCTTTAATTCCGGTTCTGGAGGTTATCCATTCATCATTTGTATCAACCATTGTTTCAAGAATCTGGTTAGTTAATACATATTCAGGTACATATGCTCCTACAGCTGTAATGGCTGCTGATATTTTACTCATAACTTTAGAGTTAATTTGACCAAAAAATCGTAAAAATTGACAAAAACATTGAAAAATTTGTTCAAAATACTAAATTTTGGTCTAATATAGTGCAAATTAAGATGTTTTTGACGTATAGAAAAACTTATCATAAAAAAAACGCTCACATGTGAGCGCTTGATTATTTAAGTTTCAATTTTTTATGCTACGTTTTCTACCGCTTCAGTATTGTCAATTAAAACTTGACCTCTGTAATAAAGTTTACCTTCATGCCAGTGAGCTCTATGATATAAATGAGCCTCACCTGTTGTAGGACAAGTTGCAATCTGTGGCGCAGTTGCTTTGTAATGAGTTCTTCTTTTATCTCTTCTTGTTTTAGAGATTTTTCTTTTAGGATGTGCCATTTTCTATATTTATTTATCCGTTAATAGTTTCTTTAATGTATTCCAACGAGGATCAATTTCCTTATTATCTTCTTTTTGTTCGTCATCAAGCTTTGGGCTTAACTCTTCTAATTTTTCAAGTATGTCAGAACTTAAGGTTCCATCTTCCACTCCTGGATGAATGCGTTTAATTGGTACAGATAATACAATTAACTCATATATGTACTGTTGAATATTGATTTCATAAGCTCCATGTGGAAGCACTAAAATATCAATATTTTCATCATTATATTCTTCACCAAAATTCACCACCAAATCAAATTCATTTTCAATGTTTTGATTAAAAGGTTCATTTGTAATATCACAATTAATATTAACAGTCCCTGAAATTTTAAAATTCAGCTCCAGTAATGTGGTGTTTTTTAATAGGTTAACATCAACATTTACATTAACATCATTAAAATCTTCATACTCAAAATATTCAAAGAACGCTTTCTCAATTTTATAGTCGTAATGATGAGTTCCTATTTTTAACCCTATAAAAGGAATTGTAAACTCTTTTAATGGCTTCATTATCACTTCTAATTTGAGCCTGCAAATATATAAATTTTTAATTTATGCTACAGCACTTATAAACATTTTTTTGTTTATAATTTTTTTTCGACTTGTTTTAAGGAATTTGATGTAAGCTGTTCATAATCAAATCTGTTTTTAAATATTTGCAATGCCGTGAATACTGCTTCTTTAAAAGAATTTTCATCAGCTATACCTTTTCCCGCAATTTCATAGGCTGTTCCGTGATCTGGAGAGGTTCTAATTTTGTTCAGACCTGCTGTAAAATTAACGCCCTGTCCAAATGATAATGTTTTGAAAGGAATCAATCCCTGATCATGATAAGAAGCAATTATGGCGTCAAAATTTTTATAATTATTAGACCCAAAAAAACTATCGGCAGCATAAGGACCGAAAACAAGCTTGCCTGAATCTTTAATTTTCTTAAGTGTAGGACGCATAATATCATCATCCTCTTTACCAATCACACCATTGTCTCCTGTGTGAGGATTTATTCCTAAAACCGCTATTTTGGGTCTGTTTATTTTAAAATCTTTAAGTAGGGTTTCATATACCGTATTTATTTTTTGCTCAATTAAGTTTGCTGAAATCTTCAGCGCAACGTCTTTTACTGGTACATGATCTGTTAATAAACCAACGCGTAAATTTTCTGTTACCATTAACATTAAACTTTCGCCTTGAAGCTGTTGCGCCAAAAAATCTGTATGTCCAGGGAAATTAAATTCTTTTGACTGGATATTATGTTTATTAATTGGTGCTGTAACTAATACATCAATAGTGCTGTTTTTTAAGGCTTTTGTTGCTTCTTGCAATGATTTTATAGCATATTCTCCTATTTTAAAATCTTCCTGACCAAATTCAATTTTCACAGGTTCATTCCAGCAATTCAAAACATTGACTCTACCAAAAACAACTTGACTTATATTATTTATATCATTAAAGTTAATTTCAGATTTAAAATGAGTCTTTAAAAACCCCATCACTTTTGACGAAGCAAAAATTACCGGCGTACAAAACTCTAAAACTCTTGCGTCTTCAAACGTTTTTAAAACAACTTCTCCCCCAATCCCGTTTAAGTCTCCTATTGATATTCCAACTATTATATTTTCTGCTTTCTTCATTAAAAAAGATAACTTTTGTTTGTAATTTTGTTATTGCAAATTTAACCAAATAAACAGACAATATTATGTTTACAGGAATAATTGAAGATATGGGGGTTGTAACGGGATTAAAGCAGGATTTAGGCAATCTCCATATTTCAATAAAAAGCAATCTCACACCACAATTAAAAATTGATCAAAGCATGGCTCATAACGGCGTTTGCTTAACTGTCGTCGATATTAAGGACGATGTTTATACCGTTACAGCTATCAAAGAAACTTTAGATAAATCAAATCTGGGAACCTTAAACATTCACGATAAAGTCAATTTAGAGCGTGCTATGAAACTTGGAGATAGGCTTGATGGTCATATGGTTCAAGGGCATGTAGACCAAACAGCGGTTTGCACCAAGGTGGAAGAAACCAATGGTAGCTGGTTGTTCCAATTTAATTATGATTCAAAATTAAATAATATCACTATAGAGAAAGGCTCTATTACGGTTAATGGTACTAGCTTAACTGTTGTAGATTCAAAAAAGGATAGTTTCAGTGTGGCTATCATCCCTTTCACTTATGAGCACACCAATTTTTCTACATTCAAAAAAGGATCCATTGTTAACTTAGAATTTGATGTTCTAGGGAAATATGTTTCTAAACTGCTTGACTTAAAAAACTAACTACTTTTTACTTAATGTTTTTTTTACACCATAAAAAATAGCAAAACAAGCGCCTAGCAATACCCCTCCATCAATTGGAAGCCCTGGCGGCGGCGGCGGGGTAGGTGGTGGTGGCACTTTTTGAGCCATGCATACAAAACTTATTAATACAAATAAGATTGAGGCAAAAAGTCTTTTATTTTGTATTTTCATTACTTGGCAAATGTATAAAAAAAACCGAGTAAACAATAAAACTCAGCTATTTTTCATGTAAAAAAATTCCGTGAAAGGCGTCTTTTCATCGATAAAACGCTGGTTCGACTTATTGAATCCTTAAGAGAAAACGCCTATTTACTCATAAAATTATACCGGTTTAAATAAATAATCAATCATTTTTTCATAAAGGAATAAATATAGATATTTATATCACTTCAAATTATAAAATTAAAAAAGGAGAGGTTTACAAGGCCTATCCTTTTAAAATATACAATTTATAAAGTTTTACTGTCTAACTAATTTCAAGCTAGAAGACCCATTATCTGTATTGATTTTAGCAAAATATAATCCTGATTTAAGAGCCGAAGCATCAATTATAGCTTCCACTGCATTAGGTGCTAAAGATAATACTTGTTTCCCTAAAATATCAAAGACTTCAATAGAAGACATTTTGATGTTTTTAGTTTTAACTATCCAGCTATTTTGAGTTGGGTTTGGATAAACCTTAAATAACTCTAAGTCAAAATCATCTAACCCTAAAGCGCAATCATCCCCAACAATATAAGAGAAATACTTTGTAATTGCTAACCCACCGGCAAATGCAAACTTACAAGCACGGCTCAAGGACGTTCCTGGCGATTGTCCTGGCAGGGTTATTGAAAATATTTTGCCTGAAACATTATTCATAGGTATTTCACTAAAAGGGCTTTCTTTCCATAAATAAGCAATAACGCCCGTTTTGTTGTCTAATAATTCAAATGTGAACGTAACATCTGTTCCAGAAGTAGTAAAACTATAATTATATCCTGTTGAAAAAGAGCCTTGTCCAGGTAAAGCCTCTGTGCTAGTTCCTGAACAATTGGAATTTGAACTTATTAAAGTCGTTGCCTCAATAGAAATAGGATTATTAACCGCTGTATTACCTGCTAAATCACTGGCTGCAACCTCAAACGTATAAGCTGTATTGGAAGTTAATCCATTTATAATCAATGATTTTTGTGTCCCAGAGTTTCCTGTTGTTGACGCATTACTTAATCCATAGGTTACATTATAAATTACCGTTCCAGAATCGTCTGTTCCATTTAAAAGTAATTCAACTGAAGTTGCCGTTACACTTCCCAAGGTAGCCA
>JAHENA010000004.1 GCA_024643405.1 Flavobacteriales bacterium
TCTCTTGTACAACAGATGATACGGCCGATATTATAATCAATGACAACAGTGATAATAGTGTGACAAATAATGTGACACCAGGTGGTGGGACACCAACAGGGCAAACCATTTATTTAGCTGGCAGTTACGATTCAGATTTAACATTAGATCCAATTAACACATATATCCTAAATGGATCATTAATTATGCTAGATGGTACCACCTTAACAATTCCAGCGGGTATGACTATTAAGGCTTCTGCAAGTGGTGCTTCTGTATACATTGCTATTTCACAAGGCGCTAAAATTATAGCCAATGGTACTCCAAATGAGCCTATCGTTTTAACTTCTAATGCCACGAATCCTGCAGCAGGTGACTGGGGTGGTTTAATCCTTTTAGGAAAAGCGCCAATCAACTCAGTAGTGGCTGGAGCTACTTCAACTTCAGAAATTGCCAGTTTACCTTACGGTGGAACAAATCCAACTGATAACTCAGGTACTATTCAATATTTACGTGTGGAGTATTCTGGTGGTGCAGCTGATGGTCAGTCAGAAAATAACGGATTATCATTTTATGGTGTAGGAAATGGCACTACTGTTCAGTATGTGGAGTCCTTTGAAGGTAAAGATGATGGTTTTGAGTTTTTTGGAGGAACCGTTGAAGTAAGCTTTTTATATTCAGTAAACAACCAGGATGATTCTATTGACTGGACTGAAGGCTTCTCTGGAAAAATAACAAATGCCTATGTAAAACATGGTGCTGATCATGATAAAGGTATTGAAGCTGATGGGTACAATTCAGATTATGGTAATAATGCCAGTCCTAAATTTTGGGCGAACCCAACCTTGACTAACATTACCATTATTGGCAATGGTTCTGCAACAGGTGAAGCCGTTAGATTAAGAGTTGGCACCAAAGCTACTTTGAATAACCTTTATATTCAAGGGTTTACAAAAGGGTTTGGAATTCATGGTGATGCTGGAGATAATCCAACTGGGGCTTGGGTATTAGATGGTTCTTTACATACAACAGATGTTACTTTTTCTGATGTAACCACTAAATTAGACAACCAAACTACAGAGACGTTTACAGAATCTGATTTTATTACAGGAGATGGCAATGGAACCATGACCGATTTCGCCACTTGGGGTGCTGGTTGGTCTAGAGTTAACTAAAAGTTCAATTCAATATAAATAAAAAAGCATCCTAAAAAGGATGCTTTTTTAATATGTCTTGTTATTTTAAAAGTCTTCGTTATTTGATTTTTCCGATTCCTTTAAATTAGCAATAACATTAGTGCTATAATCTACTTCTTTTACTGTTTCTTTTGTCCAGTAAAACCATTTGCCGACTTTTTTCCCATTATCATAATTAGCTAGAACCGTTTTTTTGCCATCAGTATCAAAACTTAACCACTGTCCTTGAAGTTTACCATCTAAAGTATAAGTCCCAGTTTGACTCACTACTCCATTGTCATGATAATACGTAACCTCAATTAATTTAGTGTCTTCATTAAGTTTTAAAACTCTTTCCTTTTGAGCAAGAGAAACCATACCGATAAAACAAGCAAATAAAACTAACATGCCCTTTTTCATAATTATGGGGTTTTAAATTATTAATAATCAAATGTAAAACTAAATTTACATTTAAGCAATAATTACGTAACATTAAATTAACATTAGAATGACTTCACACAAATCTTTTAATCCCTAAATTAAACACAAACCTTGATAGTTAATGATTAGTTAATATTTTCATTACAATTAGTTTATTTTATTGATTGATATTTGTTTGTGTTTTAAAATACAAATTAGTTATTCATATAATCTATTAGTTTTTGTCGACTACATTATCATGAATCTAATAACTGCCTTTGGCCAAGGCAGTTTTTTTATTTAAAAAATAACGATTAGGAAACATTCAGTTAACATTTGATTTAGACATTTGCAGCGACAAAAATTAATAAATCAATTATGAAACTTAAATTATTAGTAGTATCCTTTTTTACATTTTTTATTGTTAGTGCTCAAGAAACACCAGCTCCAAAATTTGGCAAAGGAATTTTAAATCTTAAAGGGCAAGACAGTAGCTGGTCAATGAAAATTGGAGCAAGATTTCAATTTTTAGCAACTTCACTGATGGCAGATGGAGAGAACCCTGAAACAAGCTTTTTGATTCGTCGTGCCCGATTAAAATTTGATGGATTTGCCGTTTCACCAAAACTAGAATATAAACTGGAGTTAGGTCTGTCTAACAGAGATATGTCAGGTGTCTCTGCATTTACAGGAAATACCCCTCTGTATGTCATGGATGCGGTCTTAAAATATAATTTTTATCAGAATTTTGAACTTTGGGTGGGTCAAACAAAACTTCCTGGGAACAGAGAACGTGTCATATCTTCAGCGAATATGCAACAAGTAGACCGTTCAATTCTAAACGCCAGATTTAATATAGATCGTGATATGGGTTTTCAACTGAGACACCATTTTACAATTTCTGATCATTTTGTAGTCAAGGAAATATTTGCACTTTCTCAAGGTGAAGGTAGGAATGTGGTAACTGGCAACTTAGGTGGTCATCAATATACAGGCCGTATCGAGCTTTTACCTATGGGTAACTTCACAGGTAATAGTGATTACTCAGGTTCAGATTTAAAAAGAGAACAAACGCCAAAACTTGCTTTAGGGGTTTCTTATGATCATAACAATAACGCTGTAAGAGAGAGAAGCAACCAAGGGTCTTATATGGTCACTGATAATGGGTTTTATGAGACAAACATCAACACGTTATTTATTGATGCCATGTTTAAATATAAAGGATTTAGTTTAATGGCTGAATATGCAGACAGAAATGCTAAAGATCCTATTGCAAAAAATTCTGATGGTACTGCCACTGGAGACATAGTGGAGGTAGGAAAAGGACTGAATCTTCAAAGCGGTTACTTATTTAAAAATAACTGGGAAGTTTCGGGAAGATATTCAACTGTAGAATTAGATAAAGCCATTACAGGAGTTGATCCTGAAAAGCAATATACACTTGGGCTTTCAAAATTTATAGTGGGGCATAGTTTAAAAGTACAAACTGATGTTAGCCTTATTGATGTGGCTAATAGAGGAGATGAAGTTTTATATCGTTTACAATTTGATATCCATTTCTAAAAAATAACAATCATATATCAAGAAATCATGAAAAAAAGTATATTAATTATTTCTCTTGCATTTTTAGCAATTGCTTGCGGAAACAAAAAATCAAACACCCAAGAAGGTACCGAGACTCCACTAAGTGGAACTGTTGCAATAGATGGTTCAGGAACAGTGTTTCCAGTCTCTGAAGCTGTAGCTGAAGAATTTTTAGCAGAAGAACCAAATGTAAAAGTAACTGTTGGCGAAAGTGGAACAGGTGGTGGTTTTAAAAAGTTTGGTGCAGGAGTCATTGACATTAGCGATGCCTCAAGAGACATTAAAGGGAAAGAGATTGAACTTTGTAAAGAAAACGGTATTGAGTACGTTCAGTTAACTGTGGCTTTAGACGGAATCACAGTTGTTGTAAATAAAGACAACACTTGGGCAACTTCAATGACAACTGAAGAATTAAAAAAATTATGGGAACCCAACAGTAAAATAACCAAATGGAACCAAATTAGAAACGAATGGCCAAATGAAGAAATCCATTTATATGGACCAAATACTTCTCACGGGACCTATGACTTCTTTACTGAAGTTATTATGGGTGAATCTGGTGCAAGTAGAACTGATTATAACGCTGTATCTGATTATAACGTCGCCGTTCAAGGTATTGAAAAGGACAAAAATGCTTTAGGATACTTTGGATTATCTTACTACGAAGAAAATAAAGATAAATTAGGTGTTGTGGGAATTGATAATGGAAATGGTGCTGTTTTACCTAGTATTGAAACTGTCGCTAATAATACATATGCTCCATTATCACGTTCATTGTTCATTTTTGTAAGTAAAAAATCTGCTCAAAGACCAGAGGTTAAGAAATTTGTAGAGTTTTATCTTGACAATGCTCCGGAATTGTGTAAAGAAGTTGGATATGTTCCAATGCCAAAAAGTGGATATGACGCTCAAAAAGAAGCATTCAAGAATGCGATGAGTGGTCAATAAAACTTTTGCAAATCATTATATTGTGCCGGTAAGATATTTTCTTACCGGCTATTATTGTCTATGAAACTAAAAGAAAAAATAATTGAAATATTATTGAAGTTTTGTGCTTCAATTACAATATTCACCACTATTGGTATTATTGCAGTCCTTTTATTTGAAAGTATTGCCTTTTTTAAAAACGTATCAATAGTTGAGTTTTTTACAGACACACAATGGACTCCTTTATTTAGTGAAAAACATTTTGGTATTTTATCTTTAGTATCTGGCACATTTCTAACTGCGGCCATTGCCATTATTGTGGCACTTCCCATAGGGTTGACAATTGCCATTTATTTAAATATGTATGCCCCTAAAAGTTTTAGAAAAACCTTAAAACCAATTTTAGAAATTTTAGCTGCGATACCAACAGTTGTTTACGGGTTTTTTGCATTAACAATTGTAACGCCATTTTTACAGAATATTTATCCGGATTTAGAAACATTTAATTCATTATCAGCCGGACTTGTAATGGGTATCATGATTATCCCGTTTATTTCTTCCTTAAGTGAAGATGCATTATATGCTGTTCCAAAATCTTTAAAGGAAGCTTCTTTTGGCATGGGTTCTACCCGTTTTCAAACCGCTATAAAAGTCATGGTGCCAGCCGCTTCTTCAGGTATTATTGTATCGGTCATCTTGGCAATTTCAAGAGCTATCGGGGAAACTATGATTGTGGCTATAGCCGCTGGTCAGCAAGCGCAATTCTCATTAGACCCAACCATCCCAACCCAAACCATAACCTCTTACATAGTACAGGTTAGTATGGGAGATGCGCCTCAAGGTTCTATAGAATACAAAACTATTTTTGCCGCCGGTTTAACCTTATTTTTATTTACATTTTTATTAAATACTATTAGTTTTTGGATTAAGAAAAAGTATCAAGAAAAATATGAATAACTTACAAAAAAATAAACTTATAGACACCACCTTTAAAACAGTTGGTTTGTTATTTACATTATTAGGTATTCTAATATTAATAATTTTACTATACAATATTATCCGTGTAGGTTATACACGAATTAACTGGGAGTTTTTAACGAGTTTACCATCAAGAAAACCTGAAAGAGCAGGTATTTATACTGCTATAATTGGCACATTAGATTTAATGCTGTTAACCATTATTTTTGCAATCCCCGTAGGTATTGGTGCAGGGCTTTATTTAGAAGAATATGCCAAAAAATCTCGTTTGTCAACATTGTTAGAAATTAACATTGCAAATTTAGCGGGTGTTCCTTCAATCATTTACGGATTATTGGGCTTAGGAATTTTTGTGCGCTTTTTTGGATTTGGAGGCAGCATATTATCTGGAGCTTTAACCTTATCATTACTTATATTACCTATCATCATTGTAGCCACCAGAGAAGCTATAAAAGCAGTGCCCCCTTCTTTAAAAGAAGCTTCCTTTGCTTTAGGTGCTTCAAAATGGCAAACATTACAGAAAGTGGTTTTACCATCCTCTTTTGGGGGTATCTTAACAGGTGTGATATTATCTTTATCAAGAGCCATAGGGGAAACAGCTCCTTTAATAGTAGTTGGTGCCATGGCTTATGTGCCCTTTGTACCACATTCCCTTTTTGATACATTTTCTATTTTACCGATGCAAATTTTTACCTGGACCACACGTCCGCAAGAAGGATTTGCAATAGCTGCCGCGGCCGCGATTATTATCATATTAGTCATTACATTTGTAATGAATGGCGTCGCAGTTTATCTTAGAAATAAATGGCAAAATAAATTGAGTTAGCTATGGAAACAACAATAGAACAAACATTACCAATGGACAAAATAGTAGATAAATCATTAAAAAAAACACATACCATTGAAGTTAATGATGCCAAAGTCTGGTATGGTGATTTTATGGCAATAAAAGGTATTGACATGGTTATTAAACCAAATACCGTCACTTCTTTTATTGGTCCTTCTGGTTGTGGAAAATCAACGTTTCTCCGATTATTTAATAGAATGAATGATTATGTTGATGGATTTAAAATGGAAGGAAAAATTAAAGTCAATGGCAGAAACATCTATAAGGACAAAGTACACGTAGAAGAATTACGTAAAGAAATTGGCATGGTTTTTCAAAAACCTAATCCATTTCCAAAATCTATATTTGAAAACGTTGCTTATGGCTTGAAAATACAAGGAATAAAAGACAAAAAACTTATTAATGACCGCGTTGAAAAGGCTTTAAAACAAGCGGATCTTTGGGAAGATGTCAAAGACAATTTAAAAAAATCGGCATTAACACTTTCAGGAGGGCAACAACAGCGCTTATGTATTGCAAGAACTCTGGCTGTAGAACCTTCTATTATATTAATGGATGAACCTACTTCAGCATTAGATCCAATTTCTACTTCAAAAATTGAAGATCTTATTTTTGAGTTGAAAGAAAAGTACACCATAATAATTGTGACCCACAATATGCAGCAGGCAAGTAGAATTAGTGATTATACCGCTTTTTTCTATTTAGGCAACCTTATTGAATTTGACAAAACAAAAAATATTTTCACAAACCCGCAAAAACAACAAACCGAAAACTACATTACAGGTCGTTTCGGATAATTATAATTATTATGCAAAATGTAACTTACCATCGTGAAGCATTAAATCAAAGTGGCATTGAAATGCTTTCTATGTGCAAATCTCAATTGCAAAAATCGAAAGAATCCTTTGTAAATCACGATAGTGATTTAGCAGAAGAGGTTATTCGAAATGAAACGCGAGTAAATGCTCTTGATTTAAAAATTGAAAAAGACTGTGAAAAATTCATTGCTCTTTATACGCCAGTAGCAATTGATTTAAGATTTGTAATAGCCCTTCTTAAAATAAATTCTGAATTAGAACGTATAGCCGACCATGCTTATGGTATCTCAAAATATGTTATTGATATTGACAATATAATACCCCCTCATTTGCTCACGGTTACTCAGTTTGATGAGATGTATGATACTATATTGGTAATGATGGATATGGTAACAGAAGCTTATGAAAATAAAGATGTCAAAATTGCCAGAAAAGTATTTAAAAAAGATAAAATATTAGATAAAATCAATATAAATTCCTTCAAAGTTTTAGAAGAAGAAATAAAAAAAGACAATAGTATTATAACAGAAGCCTTAATCTTATTATCAGTTGTAAAAAAGATGGAAAGAGTTGGAGACTTAATAAAAAACATCGCTGAAGAAATTATATTTTATATAGATGCTGAGGTGCTTAAACATCAGAATAAGAAATAAAACACAACCTATAACGGATAGTTAATGGATGCTTTCAAGGTCCCCTTTTTAAATCTTATTGTTTAAATAACCTTAGAAAAAATTATTTAAGTATTTTTGCTTCATTACTATTAACAAATTTTTATGGAGAATATATACTTTTATATGATAATTGCCCTTGCCATTTTAGCAGTTGCTGATTTGGTGGTAGGTGTAAGTAACGATGCTGTAAACTTTTTAAATTCCGCCATTGGTTCTAAGGCTATTTCATTTAGAACTATAATGATAGTTGCCAGTTTGGGTATTGCTATTGGCGCCATATTTTCTAGTGGCATGATGGAAGTTGCCAGAAAAGGTATTTTTAATCCTGGAGAATTTATGTTTAGTGAGATCATGATCATCTTTATGGCCGTGATGATCACTGATATTCTCTTATTAGATTTCTTCAACTCTGTAGGCATGCCTACATCAACTACCGTTTCCATTGTATTTGAATTACTTGGGGCTGCTGTTGCCATTTCTTTAATTAAAATAGGCCATGATGGTGGTTCATTTGGGGATCTCCTTAATTATATTAACACCTCTAAAGCCTCAGAAATCATTTTTGGTATTCTGCTCTCGGTGATAGTCTCCTTTTCCATTGGCGCATTAGTGCAATGGGTTGCTAGGCTTTTATTATCTTATGACTTTGAAAGAAAAGCAAAATGGGTTGGCGCCTTATTCGGTGGTTTTGCTTTAACTTCTATTACCTATTTCATTTTTATGAAAGGCATAGGCGGGACTAATTTCGCTAAACAAAGTTTTGATTTAATTAATGGAGAAACCATTCAGTCCTATTTAGAGCATAATGTTTTGTCAATTGTAGGTATTAGTTTTTTCTTTTGGTCATTATTATCTTTTACATTAATATCTTTTACAAAAACCAACATTTATAAATTAGTCATTCTAATAGGAACTTTTGCTTTAGCTTTGGCTTTTGCAGGAAATGACCTCGTCAATTTTATTGGTCCATCAACTGGAGCCTATCAGGCTTATTTGGATTTTATGAATCCGGAAATTAACACCCTTGGTTTATCCGCTTCAGAATTTTCAATGCATAGTCTTAGCTCCAAAGCTTCTACTCCTACGTTGTTGTTACTAATTGCGGGCTTGGTTATGGTTTTAACTCTTTGGTTCTCTACCAAGGCACAAAATGTAGTAAAAACATCTTTAGATTTAGCAAGTCAAGGAAACACCAAAGAAAGATTTCAACCCAATTTTTTATCCCGTGTATTTGTAAGATCTGCAGTTTTAACGTCTCAAGTGTCTGCATACATTTTACCTCAATCCTGGCAAGAAAAAATTGATAAACAATTTGAGGCCCCAGTCATAAAGATTAGTAAAGATAAAACATATGAGTTACCGGCGTTTGACTTAGTAAGAGCTGCCGTAAATTTAATGGTTGCTGCTGTCTTGATTTCCATTGCAACATCCTACAAATTACCATTATCAACTACTTACGTAACCTTTATGGTTGCTATGGGTACGTCATTAGCTGATAGAGCCTGGGGTGCCGAAAGTGCTGTTTATAGAGTGGCCGGCGTAATTAATGTGATTGGTGGTTGGTTCTTTACGGCTTTCAGTGCATTTTTCGCTGCAGCCTTAGTAGCCTATTTATTGAATTTGAATATTAATGTCATGTTTCCTCTATTATTAGTAATTGCATTTGCAATATTAATAAGAAGTTCTATCTCGCATAACAAAAAAAATAAAGAAGCAAAAGCTGAAGACAGTCTTACAAAAGCTGAGAGCAGTTCAATACAAGGTGTTATTCATGAGAGTGCTGGCAATATTGCTAATGTAGTAAAACGTGGCAATAGAATATATACCAACGCTATTAATGGCTTGGCCAAACAAGATTTAACATTACTTAAAAAGAATAAAAAGCAGATTAATAAACTATCTGATGAAGTGGATGAATTAAGAGATAATATCTTTTATTTTATTAAAAATTTAGATGATTCAAGCATAGGAGCCAGCAACTTCTATATACACATTTTAGGTTATTTACAAGATATGATTCAATCATTAGAATACATCACTAAAGTAAGTCATAAACATGTTAACAATAATCATAAAAAATTAAAATTCAACCAAATTAAAGAATTGAAAGAGGTTGACGAGCGTTTTGAACGCCTATTTGAAAATACTAGATTAGCCTTTGAATCAAGATCATTTGAAGAAATTGGTGTTATTTTAACCAGAAAAGATGAAATTTTAAAATTAGTTAGTGATAAGATTCACAAACAAGTTGAACGCACAAGAACTGAAGAGTCTAGTCCAAAAAACACGACACTGTACTTTAGTATTTTGTTAGAAACAAAAGATTTATTAAAAACAACGATGAATCTTTTGGAAGAATATCATAACTCACATGATCGTTCTGTAAAACCAGCAACACTGCAAACTCCTGAAGAGGATTAGCGTTCTGTTAGAAAATTAGATTAATAAAAAAACCTCCTTAATTCAAGGAGGTTTTTTTATTAAAGAATTGAATTTAAAAATATATTAAAATAAAAAGCGCCTAATAAAGACGCTTTTAAATAACACTTAATTCAATCTTCTTTTTATAGAAGACCTTTTTCTTTTAAGATCCACACATTAAACAATCATCACCACCTGAAGACCCTTTAGCTTGGGCAATTAAGGCTTTCATTTCTTCAGCTGTCATTGGTTCAACCTCTGTATTTTGTTGCGCAAATTTTGCTGCCGCCTGAACAGCTAACTTTTTTTGTTGTACTAATTGTGCCTCATCCACTGATATGGCTTCTTCTGTTGGCTCTTCTGCCTTCGCTTTATCTAATGTAAATTTAATAGCATCCACAGCACTCTTAGTTCTAAGATAATACATGCCTGTTTTCAAACCACTTTTCCACGCATAAAAATGCATTGAAGTTAATTTTGCCATGGTAGCACCTTCTAAAAACAAGTTTAAGGACTGCGACTGATCAATAAAATAACCTCTATGACGCGACATATCGATAATGTCTTTCATACTCAATTCCCAGACCGTTTTATATAACTCTTTTATATCTTGCGGAATGGCATCTATTCCTTGTATGGAACCATTCGCTCTCATGACTTCCTGCTTTAATCCCTCATTCCATAATCCTAGCTCCACTAAATCTTCTAATAAATGTTTGTTTACTACAATAAATTCACCAGATAAAACTCTACGTGTATAAATGTTTGAAGTATATGGCTCAAAACATTCATTATTTCCAAGAATTTGAGACGTTGAAGCCGTTGGCATTGGTGCTACTAGTAAAGAGTTACGCACTCCATGTTTAACCACTTGTTTACGTAATTTAGCCCAATCCCAAAGACCACTTAAATCTTCATCTTTTAAACCCCATAAGTTATACTGAAACTCTCCCTTACTAATTGGTGACCCTTTGAATGTTTGGTACGGACCATCAGCCTTGGCTTCTTCCATACTTGCAGTAACAGCGGCAAAATAAATGGTTTCAAAAATATCCTGATTTAACTTTTTAGCCTCATCACTTGTAAATGGCATACGCAACTGAATAAAGGTATCAGCCAAACCTTGAACACCTAATCCGATTGGACGATGGCGCATGTTAGAATTTTCTGCTTCTTTTACCGGGTAATAATTTCTATCGATAACCTTATTTAAGTTTTTTGTCACTCGTTTAGTCACTCTGAATAATTCCTTGTGATCAAAAGCACCGTTTTTTATAAACATTGGCAGTGCAATAGAAGCTAAATTACAGACCGCTATTTCATCAGGAGAAGTGTATTCTAAAATTTCAGTACATAAGTTTGACGACCTAATAGTCCCTAAATTTTGTTGGTTAGATTTACGGTTGGCCGCATCTTTATACAACATATATGGTGTTCCCGTTTCAATTTGAGACTCTATAATTTTTTCCCAAAGTTCACGCGCTTTAATTGTTTTTCTTCCTTTTCCAGCCGCTTCATATTTTAAATATAAAGTTTCAAAGGCTTCACTATGCACATCACATAAGCCTGGGCATTCATTAGGACACATCAATGTCCAAGGTCCATCTTCCTGTACACGTTTCATGAAAAGGTCAGAAATCCACATCGCGTAAAATAAATCACGTGCACGCATTTCTTCTTTACCATGGTTTTTCTTCAATTCCAGGAATTCAAAAATATCGGCATGCCAAGGCTCCAAATAAATTGCAAAACTTCCTTTACGTTTTCCACCCCCTTGATCAACATAACGAGCGGTATCATTGAAAACCTGTAACATTGGAACTATACCGTTACTAGTCCCATTCGTTCCAGAAATATAACTTCCTGTAGCACGAACATTGTGAATAGATAAACCAATACCCCCTGCTGATTGGGATATTTTAGCCGTTTGCTTCAAGGTGTCATAAATACCATCGATACTATCATCTTTCATGGTTAATAAGAAACAAGATGACATTTGAGGTTTTGGTGTACCTGCATTAAACAGTGTTGGTGTAGCGTGTGTGAAATATTTTTTTGACATGAGCTCATAGGTTTCAATGACTGACTCTAGGTCATTCAAATGAATTCCTACGGCAACACGCATAAGCATATGCTGAGGACGCTCAGCAATTTGCCCGTTTAATTTCAACAAATATGAACGTTCTAGTGTTTTAAAACCAAAATAGTCATATCCAAAATCACGATTATATATAATAGTAGAATCTAGGGTCTCTTTATGTTCTATGATGACCTTGTAAACATCATCAGCCAAAAGAGGTGCATCTTTGCCTGTTCTGGGGTTTACATAAGTATATAAATCATGCATCACCTCGCTAAAGGTTTTTTTAGTGTTTTTATGTAAGTTTGACACCGATATTCTGGCAGCCAATCGGGCATAATCCGGATGTGCAGTAGTCATAGTTGCCGC
The DNA here is from genome assembly GCA_024643405.1 of Flavobacteriales bacterium. Classification (GTDB taxonomy): domain Bacteria; phylum Bacteroidota; class Bacteroidia; order Flavobacteriales; family Flavobacteriaceae; genus Yeosuana. Next base: position 12,273 of record JAHENA010000004.1, read on the forward strand.
AATTTCTGCGGCCAGATTATCAAGTTCACTGGTGGTTACTCCATCATATAACCCCTCAATTACACGCATTGTTACTTTAAGCGGATCAACTAATTCATTCAATCCATAGCAAAGTTTACGAACTCTTGCTGTAATCTTGTCGAACATTATCTGCTCTTTTCTGCCATCTCTTTTTACTACATACATTTTATTAAATTGTTTTTTATTTTTCTCTGATACACCTTCAGAAAAATGGTTAATTAGTCATTCTCATTTTATCTATAAAAAATTTAAATAGATAAAAATTAGTTGGTTTATTTTAATTTTAGCTAGTTGAAAGTTTGATTTCTGACCATTCAGAATCAACAATGCATCCTATTTATATGAATAAATTTAGATAGTGATTAAAACTCAGCATCAAAATTAAATTTATCTTTATCTTCTTCTTTATTAAGAACCCCTGCTTTTTGGTATTCAGATACACGTTTCTCAAAGAAATTTGTTTTTCCTTGTAATGAAATCATATCCATAAAATCAAAAGGATTTGTTGAATTATAAACTTTATCACAGCCAAACTCTCCTAGTAACCTATCAGTAACAAACTCCAAATATTGTGTCATCAGTTTGGCATTCATTCCAATTAAACTTACTGGTAATGATTCCGTGATAAACATGCGTTCAATGTCTAAAGCATTGGTCAATATTTCTGTTATTCTTTCTTTTGACACTTTGTTTACAATATGATTTTGATGTAAGTGAACAGCAAAATCGCAATGTAAGCCTTCATCTCTTGAAATAAGTTCGTTTGAAAAGGTTAAACCTGGCAGCAAGCCTCTCTTTTTAAGCCAAAAAATAGAGCAAAAACTACCTGAGAAAAAGATGCCCTCAACCGCAGCAAATGCAATTAAACGTTCCGCAAAACTTGGAGACTCAATCCATTTTAAAGCCCAATCCGCTTTTTCCTTAATGGCAGGAAAGACTTCAATGGCTTTAAACAATTGATCCTTTTCTTTATCATCCTTTACATAGGTGTCAATTAAGAGTGAGTACACTTCAGAATGGATATTTTCCATCATGATTTGAAACCCGTAAAAGAATTTTGCTTCGCTATACTGCACTTCAGACACAAAGTTTTCAGCCAAATTTTCGTTAACAATACCATCACTTGCTGCAAAAAACGCCAGAATATGTTTTATAAAATATCTTTCATCATCAGTTAATTTGTTATTCCAGTCTGATAAATCTTGATGAAGATCAATTTCTTCAGCCGTCCATATACTAGCTTCCTGTTTTTTATACCATTCCCAAATATCATGGTGTTTAATAGGGAAAATAACAAAACGATCTTTATTCTCTTGTAAAATGGGCTCCATTGTCTGCGACATTATGTGTGTTCTTTTTTAAAAAATTTGACGAAAAATTACTTCGATTTGGGATTAACAAAGATTCAAAATTGAAGTTGAAAATGAAAGGTATAGTTATAAACATTGTCAACAAGTTTTTAACAAAACTTAAGCATTTCAATTTTTAACAATAATTTTTTGATAAATTCAATTTATTGATTATCAGTACTTTAAAATTTATTAAAATGACTCAGGCCCTATAAAATAAGGGTTCTTAGTTCACGAAAAAAGACAAGAAAAAGATGTGTAAATTAAAAAAAATGGATTGAGTTTTTTTGAAAATGTTTATTTATAAGTTTGAGCTACTTTCTCTAATTCAGAATACCAATCTTCACCAAATTTTCTAATTAATGCCTCTTTTACAAATTTGTAAATTGGTACTTGTAATTCCTTGCCAAGAGCACAGGCATCATCACAAATATTCCACCTTTCATAATTTACGGCTGAAAACTCACTATAATCTTTAACTCTTATTGGGTATAAATGACAAGAAATTGGTTTTTTCCAAGAAACTTCACCTTGATTATACGCTTCTTCAATGGCACATAACGCAATTCCTTTTTTATCAAAAATAACATAGGCACAATCTGCCCCATCTATTAAAGGCGTTTCCAAATCCCCATATTCATTTGTCACAAAAACACCTTGTTCTTCAATGGCAGCGATACTTTCTTTACGTAAAAAGGCCTTCACTTTCGGATAAATAGATTTAAGAATCTCAGTTTCATCTTTAGTTAAAGGAGCTCCGGCCTCACCATCAATGCAACAGGCCCCTTTGCATGCTGAAAGGTTACACATAAAATCCTTCTGAATAATTTCCTCAGAAACTATGGTTTTTCCGATTTGAAACATAATAGAAACTTGGCTTTAATAAAGTGTAAAATTAATGAAACTTTGGCGTTATTTACTCCAATAAATCAGGATTAATACTATACTTTTGCGGAAAAAATAAACACGTTTAAAATGCAATTAAATTTTAAAGAGATTTTCACCGTTTTTATGGTTTTGTTTGCTGTTATTGATATTGTTGGCAATATTCCTATTGTTATTGACTTGCGAAAAAAAGTAGGTCATATTCAAAGTGAAAAAGCCTCACTTATTGCGGGTGTCATCATGATATTATTTTTGTTTTTAGGAAAAAGTATTTTAAACCTTATTGGTATTGACGTAAGTTCTTTTGCTGTTGCAGGTGCCTTTATATTATTTTTTATCGCCTTAGAAATGATTTTAGGAATTACTCTTTATAAAGAGGAAGAAAATAATGCCATGACTGCTTCTGTATTTCCATTAGCCTTCCCTTTAATTGCTGGGCCTGGAAGCTTAACAACATTGTTGTCATTGCGAGCTGAATATGCTTTGGAAAACATTATAATTGCCATTGTGATGAACGTGATAGTTATTTATATAGTACTAAAAACATCCTCTAAGATTGAACATTTTTTAGGTTCAAATGGTATTAATATTATTAGAAAAGTTTTTGGTGTGGTTTTACTTGCTATTGCAGTAAAATTATTTGCACATAACATTAAAATATTATTTATATAATTATGAAAATTTTTACCATAATATTAAGTGTTTTAGCCGTCATTTTGATAGGATTTAACTCGACAAAAATAGATTTGAACAATCCATTTTCAGGAGAAAGTGCCCTTGCTTTAATTACTATTTTGGCAGCACTATGCGCTATCATACTTTTACAAATTTTAAGAATTTCAAAAAGCATTGAAGCACAAGTTAAAAAGAAAAAATAATGTTTAACGTACTAATAATAGGTGGTGGTGCAGCAGGTTTATCATGCGCTTTAGTTTTAGGCTCCAGCAAAAAACTGGCCTTTACTTCAGATAAAAGTATTGGTATCATTACCCATCAAAAAACATCAGACCTGCAAAATGCCTTGTTTAACAATGTACTTGGACTAGCGCCCGGTACTACAGGTACTTCTCTATTAAATGATGGAAAGGAACAATTGGCACAGCTCTATCCGCATGTGAAACAAATAGACAAAGAAAAAGTGGTTCTAATAAAAAAATCGGATACCCTATTTCAGGTTAAAACAAATAAGAAGATGTATCAGGCAGAGTTAGTTGTTATTGCTGTTGGATATAGTAATTTAATCACTATTAAAGGTCTTGAAGATTATATTGAACCGCATCCAAGAGCCGCACAAGAAAAGCATAGAATTTGGTTGAAAAACACTAACCATCTTATTGAAAAGGGTCTTTATGTAGCTGGCACTTTAGCCGGATGGCGAAGCCAATTTGCTATTGCTTCAGGTAGTGGGGCTCAAGTAGCCACAGACATATTAACCTTGTGGAATGGTGGAAAACATATTAAAGTTCATGATAAGATGAGTTAATGATGTTCACTTAACTTAATCACCTCTTTAATCATGACATCATTTTTATTAAATATTTCTTCATAAGAACCATCACCATATAACTGATCTCCCAATGTTGCCTTTAAATATTGTTTTACCTCATCATGATAAGCAATAAAGGTGATTTTTGAATCTGTTCTAGTATTGATAAAATCTTCAAACGTAAAAACAAGATCATCCCCTATTTGAAAATTATCAATAAAGTCTTGCTTTTTCATATTTTTATATGCATTTCTGTCTTTTTCCAATTCTTCAAAAATAAAATTACCTACAAACCCTCTTCTATATAAAAAGTTTAAGGTTTCATTTTGCATACTGCTATCAAGAGGCACAAATACATCTGGAATAATACCGCCCCCACCATAAACAATTTTTCCTTTTGGAGTTATAAATTTCAAAGAATCTGCCACCTGAATTTTAGCTGAATCTAACAGCTCTCCACTGTCTAAACGCTCATAATAATCATCAAAATAATCTTGCACGCCATGGTCATAAGAACGCTGTATTGATCTCCCTGTAGGCGTGTAATATCGGCTTACTGTTAAGCGAATCGCACTGCCATCTCCCAACTCCATTTCTCTTTGAACAAGCCCTTTTCCATAAGAACGCCTGCCAATAATAGTACCTTTATCATTATCTTGAAGTGCCCCTGCAACTATTTCACTTGCCGATGCTGAATTTTCATTTATCAATACAAATACATCTCCCTTTTCAAAATCTCCTTTTCTAGTGGCATAACTTTTTTCAATGGCACCACTTTTATTTTTGGTGAATAAAATGAGTTTGTCATTTTCCAGAAATTCATCTGCAATTTGCTCGGCTATGCCTAAAAACCCACCTGGATTATCTCTTAAATCAAGTGCTATTTTAGTTGCTCCAAGATTTTTTAATTTATCAATACCCGTCTTAAATTCTTTATAAGTTGATTCAGCGAATCTGTTAATTTTTATATATCCCAAATCATTGCTTAACATATAAGCCGCATCCACACTTTTTATTGGAATATTTGATCTCTTAACAGTAAAGTTTAAAAGCTTTGGTTCTCCTTTTCTATAGACCTTTAAATCTACTTTTGAGTCAATCGGTCCTTTTAATTTTTTAACAATCTCATCATTTTTCAAATACTTACCAAATAAAGAATCCCCATTTGCCATGATAATTCTGTCGCCACCTTTTATGCCTGCTATATCACTTGGACCACCTTCAACTGATCTGATTACAGCAATTGAATCTTTATAGGTGTAAAAACTTACACCAATCCCAACAAAATCCCCTTTCATATTTTCAGTAACACGCTGTAAATCTTCTTTTGGAATATAAACAGAATGAGGGTCCAGATTTTCTAAAATGCCGTTTACAGTAACATCTACAATACTATCTGTATTCACTTCATCAACATAATCATAATCAATATAATCTATAAGTCTGTTGAGCTTATCCTTTTTGCTGTTTGTAGAAAACAGTCTGTCAGATGAATCTGTGAAATTTAATTTTCCGCCAATAAAAACACCCATAGCCATGGCTATTCCAAACAATAATGGTAAATATTTTTTATCTATGTTCATTATAGGTTTATGTCTTCTATTAGCTTTAATTCAATCCCGGCCTTTTTTAAAAATTGGAGCCCTGAATCATCTTTATATGTTTCTGAGTAAACAACTTTAATAATACCTGCCTGATGTATTAATTTACTGCATTCTTTACACGGTGACAATGTTATATACAGTGTTGCCCCTTGACAAGATTGTGTGGATCCAGCAACTTTTAAAATTGCATTCGCTTCAGCATGCAAAACATACCATTTTGTATAACCACTTTCATCTTCGCAATAATTTTCAAAACCAGACGGCGTACCATTATACCCGTCTGAAATAATCATTTTATCTTTAACAATTAAAGCTCCAACTTTCTTGCGTTTACAATATGATAATTTCCCCCATTCTTCAGCGATTCTTAAATATGCTTTATCGTATTTCAGTTGTTTATCTTTTGACATTTATTCTTTTAAATTATTACCTGTTTGTTGAAAAAAGATACCGACTCAATCCTTTTAACATAACAAGATAACGAAGATACTTGGTTGTAATTTTAATTACAATGCCAATAAGTTAAAGTTTTATCAATATTAACTCTTTAAAACACTATTGATGACAAACTTAAGCTAAAAAATCACTTTTTAGAATCATTGGTATCACAAGTCCTACAACTATAGCCGAAATCACCATAATCCAATCACGTTTAGAAAGTCTAAATAGTGTTTGAGCTAGAAAACCTAAAAACAAAACAGAGAATACAATGATGATTTGTGAAATTTCAATACCCAATGCAAACTCAATCAATAAAACAAATTTATTGTCTGTTTTACCTGCGAGCATATGAAACTCGCGAGCAAAACCCAAACCATGTATTAAACCGAAAAATAAAGTTGAAAAAAACAACAGTCCTATTTTTTCCTTTTGAGCACCCTTTCCAGCTGTAAGTACATTAAAAAGAGCAACAATTAAAATGGTAACTGGAATTAAAAATTCAATGAGTTGACCATCTATTCTAACAATATCATACGCCGCTAAAACTAATGAAAGGGTATGCCCTAAAGTAAAAGTAGATACTAGTATCAGGACACGTTTCCAATCTTTAAACATATATGGAACCGTTAACGCAATAAGAAATAACACGTGGTCATAGGCGTTAATATTTAGCACATGGTTTATACCATACTCCACATTGAACCAAAAGTTTTCAAGCATATTATTTGGGGTTTGAATAATTCAAATATAATTTTTTTTATTAAACATCCTTGTATTTCTCACCCAAATGCATGAGCATCTCTTGGGTGATTTGCTCAAGAGAAAAGTCATGTTTCCAATTCCAGTCTTTTCTAGCATACGTATCATCAATACTTTTAGGCCAGCTATCAGCAATTTCTTGCCTGTAGTCAGGTTTATAAGTTATGCTAAATTCTGGAATCTGTTGTTTAATAGATTTTGCAAGTTCTTTAGGAGTAAAACTTATACCCGATAAGTTATAAGAAGACCGAATCTTGACATCATTATCATTGGCACTCATAATATCAACGGTTGCTTTAATAGCATCATCCATAAACATCATTGGCAAAGCGGTATTTTCATTCAAGAAACATTCATATTTTTTATCTGTAATGGCTTTATGATAAATTTCAACCGCATAATCCGTAGTGCCTCCTCCAGGTAAGGTCTTCCAGCTAATAATACCTGGATAACGTAAGCTTCTTACATCAACACCATATTTATTATGATAGTATTCGCACCAGCGTTCACCAACTTGTTTGGTGATTCCATAAACTGTAGAAGGTTCCATTACCGTAAATTGGGGCGTATTTTCTTTTGGAGTTGTGGAACCATAAACTGCTATACTTGATGGCCAAAACACTTTTTTTATAAATTTTGCCTTGGCAAGATTTAAAACATGAAAAAGTGAATTCATATTTAAATCCCAGGCTTTCATGGGATACTTTTCACCAGTAGCACTTAAAATAGCCGCCATTAAATAGATTGTATTAATATGATGCTTTTCTACACAAATTTTAATAGCTGCATAATCCTGAGCATCCACAATCTCAAAAATACCGGAATTGACAATGTCTATATTACTATAACTTATATCACTTGCAATAACATTTTTTTCACCATATAAAGCTCTTAATTTATAAGTGAGTTCAGAGCCAATTTGTCCACAAGCTCCAATAATTAATATTTTAGGATTCATTAATTTGTATTTAATTAAGAATTCATCAAAATTACTAAGAATTCAACAATGAAATAATATTAAAATGAAAAATAATAAAAACCAATTGTATATAATTCAAAAACAAATAATGTATTCTATTATATTTGTAATTCTACCAAAAAAAATTAATCCATGAGGACTTATTTTTTAGTAACTTTTTTTATCATTTTTGCTTTAATTTCATGTGGGAAGCAAAAAGAGAGTGAGCATAAAACACCCATTCAAGAGCCTGTTCTTACAAAAATAAGTGAAAAAGATATTTCAAAATTGAAATTTTTAGAATATACTTTAGATGTAAAAACTGAAAACGAGATAGAAAACTGGATGGCCTTCAAAGAACTTGAAGACCTTGTCATAAGTGTTAAAAAAGGCGATTTGTCTTATTTTAAAAATAACAATGACGCTCTTTTAAAATTTGTCAAAGAATTAAAAGAAAAAGTTCCTGACACTTTAAATACTCCATCTGTTAATGCCAGAATAACCACTTTAGAAACAAAAATTTATAAACTTGAAAGTTTGTACAATCTTTCTGAAACCTCAAAAGATGAATTAAGTCTGATAATCAAAGAATTTTTAGAGGCTGTATCAAACCTTAATTTACAAATGAACAAAAAGCTAGAAAAAGATTCTCAAATTATTGAAACGCCTTAATAAACAAATGAAAAAACTTATATTAATTTCTATTTTTTTATACTCCTTAACCTTTCAAGCGCAATTCAATGAAGATGCTCCTTGGATGGAATCTCTTAAAACTAAAAAAACTAAATCTTCAAATCCAGTTACATTTAAAGACATGGTAACTGCGTTTGATACTTACTGGGAAACTAGAGATCCAAATGTGCGGGGTAGCGGTTACAAACCATTTAAACGTTGGGAAAATCATTGGAAAAATTATGTAAAAGAAGATGGAACTCTCCCAACAGCTGCAGAAATTTGGAAAACAACATTAGAAGCTAAAGAGGCAACATCAAGTATAGTAGATTTAAGCAATTGGATTTCATTGGGTCCATCAGATTTTGCAAATCGATCAACTTCATACCTGAATATTGGAAGAGTAAATGCTATTATTGTTGACCCCAACAACTCAAACACTTATTATTCAGGGGCTCCGGCAGGTGGTATTTGGAAATCTACAGATTCAGGCACAACCTGGGTTCCTTTAGGTGACAACCTCCCTCAAATAGGCGTTTCTGGAATTGCCATTGATTTTAATAACTCTAATATTATTTATGTTGCTACGGGCGATGATGATGCTGGAGACACTAGCAGTGTTGGTGTTTTAAAATCAATTGATGGTGGTTTAACCTGGAATGCCACTGGCTTAAATACGACTAATTCTCCATCATCAATGAATGATATATATATAAGCCCTAGCGATTCAAACACCCTTTGGGTGGCAACAAATAACGGGGTTTATAAAACAATAGACGGCGGGACTAACTGGACTAACACCAATAACACGGCAGGTTTAAATATTAAAGACATTAAATTGAAACCAGGTAATCCAAATATTATTTATGCGGTAACCACGAACTCTTTTTATGCTTCCAATAGCGGAGGTACCTCATTTGCATTATCAGGTTCTGGTCTACCAACCTCATCCAGCAGGCTCGTTTTAGATGTAACACCCGCTAATCCAAACGCAGTTTATGTTTTAAGCGCTGATAACAGTAATGAATTCCAGGGGCTTTACAAGTCAGTTAGCTCTGGTAGTTCGTTTACTGCTCTATCAACAAAAGCGAGTATTGGTAACATTTTTGGGTCAGCACAAACATGGTACGATATGGCATTAGCCGTCTCTGATACTAATGAAAATGAGATATACACGGGTGTTTTAGACATCAATAAATCAACCAACGGAGGAAGTTCCTTTTCTAAAATTAACACTTGGTATATTCGTGATGCGTCTTATACTCATGCAGATATTCATTTGCTTCGTTTTTTTAACGGGACTCTTTTTGCAGGAACCGATGGCGGTTTTTTTAAATCAACGGATAACGGAAATAGTTTTTCTGACTTAACAACAGGGATGGAAATAAGTCAGTTTTATAGAATTTCAGTATCAAAAAAAAATTCAGGAAAAATAGCTGGTGGATTACAGGATAATGGTGGTTTTGGCTATAATAATAATCAGTGGAACAACTATCATGGAGGTGATGGGATGGATGCTGCCATTGACCCTAATAATGATAATCTTTACTATGGTTTTATGCAAAGAGGAGAAACTTTATTTATCTCTTCAGATTCAGGCCAAGGGAATAATATCACTGTTAATGCACCCGAACCCGGAAATTGGATAACCCCTTTAGCTATTAACAGCGAAAGTGAAGTGTATGCTGGTTATAATAGCCTTTATAAATTATGTGGCACAAACTGGGAATCCATTTCACCCACATTTGATAGTAATGCTGATGTTTTAGAAATAGATGAGAGCAATCCAGATATTATTTTTGTAGCCTTTGGCAATATTTTATGGAAAAGTGTTGACAGAGGGATAACCTTTTCAGAAATTGGAGTTTTTTCTTCAGATATTACATCTGTTGAAATAAATCATAATAATAGTGATATTATTTATCTAACAACATCTGGTATAAGTGGCAAAGTTTTAAAATCTAATGATGGTGGTCTTACTTTTCCTGTTGACCTTTCTAAAGGGATTACCAGAGTCACTAAAAATATCATTAAGCACCAAGATTTACATTCACAAAATCCACTTTTTTTAGGAACAAACATTGGGGTTTACAGATACGATGATTCTGGTGGTCGTTGGGAATTATTTGATAATAATTTACCAAATGCCCCAGTAGCTGATCTCGAAATTAATTTGGTTGACAGTAATATTACGGCAGGCACTTATGGTAGAGGGGTCTGGAGATCTGCAATTCAAACTGAAACGGCATCAAACGAAATAGCTCTTGAATCCATTGAAGGATTAACGCCTAGTTGTGGTGATATTTCCGGTTTGCAGGCTAAGGTTAAAAATATTGGAAGCAACCCTGTTAATACTATTAATTTTGAATATATTTTTAATGGAGTCTCAAATAATTTTAATTGGACAGGAACTTTGGCTGCAGGAGCTTCTGGCCTAATTGATATCCCTTCATTAAGCCCTGCTCTTGGATTACAAAAATTAAAAATAATTTTAACTTCAGCGACTGACACTTATACTTCCAATAATACAGCTACTAAATACTTCTCTTCAAATTCTCCTGGAACAGCAAATAATCTCAACAGTTTTGAAGCTATTAGTGATGAACTTTCTGTAATAGATGGGTTAGGTGATTTATGTGGAAATTCTGGGTATTGGGAAAGAGGAATCGCAACTAGTCTGCTTTTAAACAGTTCTGGCAATAATGTTTACGGAACCAATCTGTCCGGAACATATGCTCCTGACACCAAGAGTTTTTTGCTTTCACCCTGTTATGATTTATCTCAAACATCAAATCCAGTCTTAAAATTTGATATGGCCTATGACCTCGAAGAAAATTGGGATGTATTTTATGTTGAATATTCAACGGACGGTTCAAACTGGAATGTTCTTGGAAATTCTAATGATACTAATTGGTATAATAGTGACAGAACATTGGCGTCTTCTGGCGGAACCGACTGCTATAATTGTCCCGGCGCTCAATGGACTGGAACAAATGCCAACTTACAAGAATACAGTCATGAGCTCTCCTCGTTAGGTAATTTAACTAACATTACTTTCAGATTTGTTTTTCAATCTGATGCGGCTGTTGAACAAGAAGGTGTTATTATTGATAATTTAATTGTAGAAGGCACAACATTATCAAACGAAAAATTTGATAAAACAGATATAGCCATTTACCCAAATCCTTCAAAAACTATTTTCAATTTAAAAACAAAAAGTATTTATAATTTTGATTTCAATGTAACTGACATTACTGGAAAAATAGTAATCCAAAAAAGAAATATTGCTATTCAGAATAACCTTTATCAGATAGATATGACTGCATTTACTTCAGGTATTTATTTTTTAAACATTACATCAAATGGTGGTCGATTAACAAAAAAACTGATTTTAAATTAATGTAACTAATCCGATAACCTTTTTAAAAATTATAACAATGAAAAAAACGACACTTTTATGTGTAATTGTTTTAGCTGGTTTATTACCTGTCAAAATAGTAGCTCAAGACAGCAAGCAAAGTCAAAAAATTCCTGGAATCAATTTAGAATTGATGGATAATTCCGTAACTCCTATGGATGACTTTTTTAAATACGTCAACGGAAAATGGTTGGATAACACTGAAATTCCAGATGATAGAACCAGATGGGGAAGTTTTGATGAACTTAGAAAAAAAACTGATGATGATGTGCTTTCTATTTTGAATGCCGCCATGTCTGAAAATAAAGATTTTAATAAAATTAAAATATTCCCTGGCTCAGATCAAGAAAAAGCAGTTCAATTATTTCAAACCATAATGGATACTGTGAGTAGAAACAAAAAAGGTCTAGGTCCAATCAAACCTTATTTAGCCAAAATTAATGAGATTCAAAATATTGATGACCTGCAAAAGTATTTGATTGAAATGGAACCTACTGGTGGTGCAGGATTTTTTGGATTTAGAGTTGGAGGAGACCCAAAAGACAGTAACATGAATTCTGCCTATCTCGGGTCAGGTCGTTTAGGATTACCAGACAGAGATTATTATGTGAAGGACGATGCAGATTCAAAAGAGAAAAGAGAAAAATATGTGACCCATATTACCAAAATGTTACAGTTTTTAGGTGATAATGAAATAGATGCCAATAATCAAGCGAAAAAAATTCTAGCTTTTGAAACACGTTTAGCAGCACCTAGAATGGATAAAGTTGAGAGACGAGATGCCCGCAAACGTTATAACCCAAGATCTATTGCTGAATTACAAAAAATGGTACCGGCAATTAACTGGAATAACTATTTTAAAGGAATTGGTGTAAAAAAAATTGACACTATTATTATTAGTGAGGTTAAATACATGGATACCCTTCAAACCATTTTCGCTGAAAACAATGTTTCTGATTGGAAAGCCTATTTACGTTGGTCTGCCCTCAATAGAGCTTCAGGCATGTTAAGTACAGATATTGAAACAGCAAGCTGGGAATTTTATGGGAAAGACTTACGAGGAGCCAAAAAGGAACGTCCCAGAAATGAAAGTGCCTTACAAACTTTGAATGGAACAATAGGTGAGGCTTTAGGCAAACTATATGTCGAACAAAAATTCCCAGCAGAAGCTAAAGAAAAGGCCGCAAAAATGATAGCTAACGTTATTAAAGCATTTGAAAACAGAATTAAATCCGTGTCTTGGATGACGGATGATACAAAACAAAAAGCTATTGAAAAACTATTAGCCCTAAATGTAAAAATTGCATACCCGGACCAATGGAGAGATTATTCTGCATTAGAAATTAAAGGCGTTGAAGATGGAGGTACTTATTTACAGAATATGCTTAATGCCAGTGCCTGGAATCACAATAAAAATTTAGAAGATTTGGGCCATCCTGTAGATAAAAGCAGATGGGGTATGGCCCCACAAATAGTCAATGCTTATTTTAGCCCTTCTTTTAATGAAATTGTATTTCCAGCAGCTATTCTACAACCACCGTTTTATAATTATCAAGCCGATGATGCCGTTAATTATGGTGGAATAGGAGCAGTAATAGGTCATGAAATTTCACATTGTTTTGATGATTCTGGATCGCGGTATGATAAAAATGGTAATTTAAATAATTGGTGGACTGATGAAGATTTAAAACAATTTGAGGTTTTAGGTAAAAGTCTTGCAGATCAATACAGTGCCATAGAGGTTTTGCCAGAAACATTTATAAATGGAGCGTTTACACTAGGTGAAAACATAGGTGATTTAGGTGGTGTTAATGCGGCATATGATGCCTTACAGCTAAGTTTTGAAGAGAGCGGAAGACCAGGAAACATTGATGGCTTAAATCCAGAACAACGATTCTTTATCTCTTGGGCCACAGTTTGGAGAACTAAAGCAAGAGAAGATGCCTTAAAAAATCTAATAAAAACAGACCCACATTCACCTGGAATGAACAGAGCAGTTCAACCCTTGTTAAATATTGAAGCTTTTTATGAAGCCTTTAATATTAAAGAATCAGATAAAATGTATTTAGAACCGAGTGAACGCGTAAAAATTTGGTAAACAAAAAGCCCTTTTCAAAATATTGAAAAGGGCTTTTTTAATTTATTATTAGCTTAATTTTTTGTTTGTGCAGCTTCAGCTTGTAACGCTTGTTTTTGTCTTAATAATTCATTTTTTGTTAATTGAATCATATTAAAATTTGGAGCAGATTTCAATGCAGCGTCTAAAATATCTACTGCAGCATCTATATTGGCTTTTTTATCTTTATTGTAAGTCACCAAAGCATTTAAATACATAAAAGCTGATTTTAAAGGCACTTCATAAGGTGATTGCATTTCATAAAACGCTTTGGTCATATCCTCTTTTGAATTGGCTATTCCATAAGTAATATGCTTTTCCGCTTCTGTCAGATTTTGCGTCTGCAAATTCAATTCAGCTAATTCATAAGCAATAAGAGCATTTGGGCTTCTATTAAACATATCTTCAAAAAAGCCTATCGCTAATTTTGGTTGTCCTAATGATTTAAGTGAGACCGCTTTTACTTTGATTGCTATATCAGAATCGTTTACAATTTTATCATACCCAATAGTGTTTAAAGCCTGAGCATATTGTCCCTCACTCATATAAATATAGCCTAAAGTATCCAGTCTTTCTTTCGACGGTGAAAGAATATTTAAATGTGTTAATGCACCTATTACACCATTTACATCACTTTGCTTTTTCATTTGTTTATAGTATGCTTCATAATGCTTTATTAAATCAGAGTTGGTCTGAGCGCTTATATGAAAACTAGTTACTAATAAAATCAATACTATTAATCGTTTCATCTTTATGTATTTTAAATTTAATTTGAATGCCTTAAAACTATAAAAAATTAACATTTAATATCTTAAAAGAATGCTAATTCTTTTTTAAACTATTAATAATAAGTTCTTAATTAAATAAAGGTTTATTAGAACGACGCGCAAGTATTGCAGCTCCTTCAATGCTGACTGACAAATACACTTTAGGAAAACTCAAAAAAAATAATTACATTTAGTTTTCTTAAATTAAAATATTATGGGAATTAAAAGTTTTCTTGCCGCCAGACGTACTACAAAAAAAACCACAGGTGACGCACCTTTGAGGGTAAGTGACTATATGACCAGAAAACTGGTAACATTCAAGGCTGATCAACCCATTGAGGAGGTCATAAATGCCATCATAAAGCATCGTATTTCAGGGGGTCCTGTTGTTAATGAAAAGCATGAATTAATTGGGGTGATATCAGAAGGTGATTGTATTAAAGAAATCAGTGAAAGCAGGTACCATAATATGCCAATGAATAACCATACAGTAGAGAATTACATGGTAAAAAATGTTGAGACCATTGATGGCAATATGAATATATTTGACGCTGCTAATAAATTTTTAGAATCAAAACGCAGACGATTCCCTATTATAGAAAACGGAAAATTAGTCGGTCAAATAAGCCAAAAAGATATATTAAAAGCCGCTTTGGCATTGAAAGGTGATACTTGGAAAAAATAGCATTCAACTGTCTCTTTTTACTAAAGCATAAAAGTCGTTATCTATTGCTAAATAACCCTGATCATAAACAAAATAATAAACAGTACCTGCTTTGGTTGTATAAATGCTTGTAAAATAATTAAAATCAAACCCCTTCTCAATAAGTTTTGCTCTGGACGTTTTTGTTTTTTGTTCAGGATTAAGAGCTTCCAAAATTCTATAATTCTTTCTTAAACGGTTATTTGTATTTCGTATTAAATTTTTGCTATCCTTGTTAACATTGTTATTGTAGGCATTTCTACACGCATCACTACAGAATTTTTTGTCGATTCTGCCTACAATTTTTTCCCCACATTCTAAACATTGTTTTGTCATACCTAATTGAATTAATGCGCAATATACACATTATTTATTCGTTTACAAACGACTACAAACATTTACAAACGATTTTAAATAATTAGTAACCGAATAATTTTTAAAAGCTGCTCCATCTTTGCAGTGTCGAAATATAAGAACTCGATAGTATTAACTGTTTAACGAAAAAATTTAAAATTATGAACACACTTAGAAACAAAGTACAGTTGATTGGTAACTTAGGAAATGACCCAGAAATTATTAATCTTGAATCAGGAAAAACATTAGCCAAATTTTCAATTGCCACAAATGAAAGCTATAGAAATGCCAAAGGTGAAAAGATTACTGATACCCAATGGCACAATGTGATAGCCTGGGGAAACACAGCTAAAATTGCTGAAAACTATTTAACAAAAGGTAAAGAAGTGGCCATTGAAGGCAAACTCACCTCACGTAGTTATGAAACAAAAGAAGGAGAAAAACGATACATCACTGAAGTTGTTTGTAATGAACTCATGATGCTAGGAAATAAATAGAAATTAAAGTTGAAATTGAAAAAGCCATCAAGTGAATTGATGGCTTTTTATGTTTATAAAAATTGATTCCAGTAATTTAAAATATCATCAAATTCTTTTGTGTCTCTATAAATTAAAAAATGCGGATCATTTTGAAAAGTTGTATTAATAAACCATCTACCTGAGGACACCGCCTTTCTCAAATAATTAAAGGTGTTTTCTTTATCCCTGAGTACCGCAAAATATTGTGCAAAGGCATAATCTATGGTGCCAAATTGGTAGTCGGTTCTTAATGCTTCTAATCTTTTAAGATATTGATTTGACTCTGAAAAATTTCCATTTTTATAATTTGTGATTGCTAGTTTTGCAACAACATCTATATTACTTGGATCCGTATTATGTAATTCTTCTAATAGATCTTGGGCTGTTTTATAGTCTTGTTTATAATAATAGGAATTGGCTACCTCACTGGTTTTTTTTATTGAGCTCTTTTCATTTATAACTTTATTAAAAAAAGCATTGGCATTTTCTTTTTCATTAGCAAGTAAATATTCATTTCCTGTGAAGATATACAAATTCAAAAGGTCTTCTTTATTCGTAAGTTCCCATAATTTATATTGTTCTTTAAGCGCATCACTATCCCCTAATCGTACATAGGCCATAATAAGTGGCTTTTTAAGATAGGCTTTCCCAATGATTTTTGATATGGGTAATAGTTCATCAATGACTTGAGTGTATTTTTTTAGTTCTATATCTGCCAATCCTTTTAAGTAATATCTATTACCGCAATTGTAACAATTGTCTAGATTCATGCCATCCATAGGTATTTCATTATAGATGTCATCGATGTCTTTGGGACGATTTACAAAATTTAAAGCTACTACCATTGTACTCTGGTTTGTAGGCATGTCCAAGTAAGCAATTTTATATTCTTTTTTTATCGCCGTATAGGCTTTGTCGTATTTCCCCTTTATTAGTGACTCATATTCAAAGAGGTAATTTTTTTGTCTTGAACTCAATTTAGAGTTCATATCTATTTTTTTTATTAACGAATCTGTAGTTCGATAATCAGATATATTAAAATAATAAGTGATTAGAAGAATTTTAGGTTCAAAGTAATTCGGATCTGCTTTTATAGCTTTGTTTAGAAAATGGAGATGCAGACTATCATTATCAATATGATTTAATGCACTTAAATTATATTGATAAGCTTCAAATTTTGGAGGTGTTTCTTCAAAATAGGCCTCTTTTTGATTATCCTCTTTAATTAAATAGCCTAAATTATCTTTTTTCTCTTCTATTGCTAAATAACCTAAAATTTTTTGTTTTAGTTCTTCAATGCAATTCAATGGTGCATCTGAGTCGCATTCAATAGTTTCAAATGAAATAAGCGTTTTATCCATTAACCCATCCATAATAGATGACTGAAGCAATAGTTTATCGTTTTCTTTATAAAATCCTCCAGTAATGACTTTTCCCGGCTTAAAATACGTTTTAATTAAATTTTTAACATCTGTTACCTCCCCAGCTTGAGATTTAATAATACTTGTATAATCATTTACAACTTTTGGAGAAATTACCTGAGCTACAGTATTTTCTGTTATACCATGCACAATCCAACTGGAAGCCATATCACCTATAACTTCTAATTCTTTATCACCTGTATAGTCTTCAAATTTTAAAACAGCAATTTTATTATTGCTATTTGCTTCGGGAAAATTAAAACTACTTAAAAGGTTACTGTTGATAATTAAACCTGCCGATACGGTGCAAATTGTAATTATTACAAATAATGCACTGAAATACATTTTATGAAAGGGGCTTTTGTAAAATGTAATTGAATTGTTTTTCGTTTGTGGAGATTCTAATTTTTCTAATCGAAATTTCCATATGTAATAAATATGAAACGGAAACCCAATAATCAAAATCAAGATTAAAAACGTTAGGCTTTTTTGTGGAAAATTTAATGGCTCGGCAATCAAAGCCAACACCTGAAGTACTAACCAGCTAGACACCAAATAAATGGAAATATATTTAAATACTTCCTTTTCTCGGCATTCTTTAAAAAACCCTTTTAGGTACATACGTGCTAATAAGATGGTTGCTATAAAATAAATATATAGTATCTACTTTCTAAAGTTACATTTTTTTAACAAAAAAATAAATATTTAACTACATCATGGATAATCGTTACGAAATTTCAAGTGATAACTTGTGACAGTTTTAAATGAAAAAACCGTCAATAAATTAATGGCATTTTAGTTAGTTAATATTTAAAATTTTAGTTTCAGAAATAAAACTACCATCATTAGCAGTTCCCTCTATAAATAATTTAACATTGGGCCCTCCTTGATTACCAATTTTAAAAGATATATTCCCATTTTCATTGATGCTCAATTTAGGAAGCCACTTTATAACACCATATTCCTTATAAAATCGACTTTGATAAGAACTGTATTTTGGAGTGTAAAATGTTTTAGGAGTTTCAAAGGTTAATGGAATATCAATTTCTTGAAATGTTCTCCATTCTGGATGGTTTTTATTTAACAGCTCATAGTCTGTAAAAATTTTAATGACGCCTCCGGCACCTCTAAAACCTTGACCAAATCCGGACTTATCCAGAATGATATAATCAACCATGTCCATGCTATAAAAACTTAATTCATTGGTGTCAAAAACTTCTCTGTTATCTATGTATACAATGGGCGTTTTCCCTCTATTCATAGATCTATTGTCTGTAATCTCAAATTTATTACCCATTTGAGAAACCCTGTAACCTTTGCTTCTAAGATAGGCGGCCAAATCTATAAATGTCTTCCTTTTACTATCATCAAAAACATCCACTTGTCCATAAATTGATTTTTTTAGTTCATCTATTCTATCTTGGGTTTTATCAACTTCTATAAGTACTTCGGCAAGTTGCTCATATTCCTCCCATGAAGTTTCAAGGAACGGCTGTAACAATTCAGAATCAAAAAATACCATTTCTTTTAAAGGTAAGATTTTGGTATAGTTTTCAATATCGGGAATTCTGGAAGGATAAAATTGCAAATAAAGACTTGATTTTTTTACATTATCATTCTTTTTAACCTTGCTTAACCTGACTTTCTCACCATCAAAAGGGAACAATTCCGTTTTCTCAAATGTATTCTCGCCATCACTAATTTCAAATATTTCTAAATGATTAAAAGAACTTGGATACATAACATATTTTGACGCCTCGGAATTATTAACCATTGCTTTGAATTTTATGCCGGTTTCAAACTCAAAAGACATCTCAGGAGGATAATAGAAAATTTTATTCCAATCATAACTACTCCATCCTTGGGTAAGCAATAAATTATCTAATTCATATTGTTTTCTCCTGTTAATATCTGTAAAATAATATGCTGCATTTTCAATAAATCCTTTTACATAGGGTTGTAAATAAGTAGAGGAGATAATATTTTGATGTTGGTTGTAAGACTTTGTTTCTTCTGGAAGTACTGATATACTAAAATGATTTGGCAAACTTAGATTAACATCCTTAAATGGTACTGTCACCACAATTGAATCTGCTATTTTTTTATAAGTCGCTTCATTTGTCTGTATAATATTAATCCCCTCGTATTTAAAAAACAGTCGCTCTAAAATGGGAATATTGTTTTCATTAAACACTGTAAATACGTTTATTCCAGAAAATAAATCATTATAATCAATATATTTTATGACATCAAGGTCTTCATTAAATTCAAAAAAAGTAGTTTTAAATTCAAAACCATTATGAATGGTTAATGTATACGGTTTATTTCTTATAACCTTCAAAGTGTTTTTATTTGTGGCAATTCGTAATACCACTTTGTCATGCAAATCACCTAAAGAAAATGTTATCCCACTCAATTCTGGCATATCAATATTAAATATCTGTTTTGTGCCTTCAAAATTTGTAGATACCTTGTAATTTTTACCTTCCTCAGGGAGTAACAAAAATTTACCTATACCAAATTGATTTGTTTTAAAATTAATAACCTCATCATTTCCACTAAGTAACTGACATTCTAAATTAGGAATTCCAAATCCGAGAACATCTTTAATAACAACTCCCACCGTGTTTTCGGTGTTTGCAAGAAGATGACCGCCCTCAGGCAAAAATTGGGCGTCCAATTTTGAGCTAATAACTTTTGGAATGACATTACTCTCCATTTCTGGATCAATAACTTTAATGTTTTGTGTGTAAAAATTTTGTTCATCAAAATTTTTACACCAATTGGTATACGCTTTAAATACATAATTTCCTGAAGAAAATAAACTGTCAACAGAAAAACTACCATTAGCCACGCCCTCATTCACTAAGACCAGTTCACTTTTAATTATCTTTCCTTGTTCATCTGAGATTGAACAGTATAAATTAGTAGTAACTTTAGATAACCTTTTGTCGTTTTTATCGAAAATATAGGCATTAAAAGCAAGGGTTTCTCCCTTTATATAAACCGATTTATTTATATGGGTGTAAATAAGTTCCCTAGGCAGCTGCGTATAATCTATAAAAGATTTTTCAAGATTATCAATATTTGAATTTTGGGAAAAACTTGAAAGGCATATCAGAAAGATTAAAAAAGTTAACTGATAGGTTCGTGGAAGAATAGTTTTTGCCAGAATACTTAGACACATAGTTATTGAAAGTTGGTTGGTTTAGGATGAAATTTAACACAAAATTCAATATAAATCAAATATACTTTTGAGATTTGACAACCAAAAAAGGAGAAAAGACATATAAAGTGAAGGTTGTTTATAATGAACTTTTATTGTTAGGAAAAGAATTGCTTAACATATTTTGGGGTTTTAATTTCTCTATTAAAGATTATAATATCTTTTTTTATTAAGTTTGAAAAAAAATCACTTATGCTAACAAACGCCTGTCAATATGCCATCCGGTCCATTTTATATTTAGCCATTCATACGGATGAACAGTATAAAGTAGGGGTAAAAAAAATTGCAGAAGAACTGGAATCGCCTCAGCCATTTTTAGCTAAGTTATTACAGCAACTTAACAAGGGAAATCTGGTGTCTTCAACCAAAGGACCAAACGGTGGTTTTTATTTATCAAAAAAGGATAAAGAGAAAGCTGTATGGGATATTATTAAAAATATTGATGGAACTTCTAAATTTGACGACTGCTTTTTGGGTTTATCTAAATGCAGTGATGAAACTCCTTGCCCGGTTCATTTTATAGTTTCTCCTTTTAAACAAAAACTTCTTGAAAATTTTAGAGATAAAACCATTTCACAATATGTCATTGAAATTCAACAAACGGGAAAAGTTTTATCTCTTAAAGATTTTGATATTACCAATGAGTCTTAATCTATGCCTTCACCGGGATTGGAACAAGACTTTCTATTTCTGAATGAATTCTTTCCAACACTTCAGTTCCTAACTCCAATTCCTTCATAATCATATGTTTTTTATCATCAAAAACGTTTGAAATATTGTTAAATAAATTCTGATAATATGCAATACCTTCTTTCATATTATTGGTAAATGTTAGTAGATATTTTTCTTCTTTTTTATTCATATCCCTTTTAACCTCTAATAATTTATTTTTAAGATACTCTAAATAGATTTGAAGTTCTTTAATAAACATATTCGGTCGATCAGTTCTTGTTATCATATTATCCCTTCCATAAATATGATCCGTCATGTTTTTTAAACTCATAATTTTTGAATAATATGCCATGTTTGGACCAGGACATATTGAAACACCATTTCCTTCAACCTTGGTGTCTAAATTATAAGCCAACAAGGCAGAAGTCCCTAATCCGACACAAGTACAGGTTTTTTCTGTAATTTTATTCAAACTTTCTTGGTATAATTCATCAGATAATCCTTTAGAGTCTAACTCTTTTATTTTTAAGTATTGGTATTCTCTGGAAGCGGTACAAATACCAGTTTCTTTAAATTCCATATTTAATGACACGAACTTTTTTGGACATGAGCTACCAGGTCTTCCTTTATTAATCAAACGTTCCTTTTCTAAATCTTTCGTGTTTTTTTTAAGATTGTTAAAAGGAACTCCCAGTGGCGAAATATCACTTAAATACAAATCTTCTTCTTTTGCTTTGACTAATTGATTCAGAGTTTTTTCGTCAACTGTAGTTGCCTCAGGAACTAATAAAAACGGTGTTCCCCATCCAATAGAATCTAGGTTATAATGGTTTAATAAAAATGAATGTTCTTCTTCAGTACCCACACCACCTTGCGCCGAAATTTCTAATTTTAAAGGAATTTTCGAAACTGAACGGCCCTGGTTAATTAATTCTTGGTTTAAAATATCTTGAATTGAATTTCTTAACTCCTCTCTTTTATCTTTAAATTCAGCCAACACAGGGCCTAAAAGATACCCATCAGTTGCAAACGCATGACCTCCACAATTTAGTCCAGATTCAATTCTATATTCTGAGACCCATAATCCTTTTTTGGCTAAAAATTTTCCTTGAATCATAGCTGATCTATAGTCACTAACCTTTAAAATAATTTTCTTATTAAAATGACCTTCTTCATTAGGGTAAAAATCATTAAACTGACTCATATAGGCATATAATCTCGGATTCATCCCAGCGGATAAAATGACTGATGATTTTAATTTACTATTGGCAAAGCCCCTAAGAGCAGCATGTGCATCGTTATATTCTACAGGTAATTTAATATCCTTTTTATAGTTGTCTTTGTCAACTTTCGTCATAATGTTCACATCAATACTTCCCATAGTTAAAGCTTGTGATGCCCAGTCTTTAATTTCCGAAATATTAAATCCTTTTTCCGTCAACTTTTTGAATTCAGATTTCAAATTTGAGCTGTTTGGAAGCATGTTGATGTAAGCCCTTAATTCATCACTTTTTTCAGTTGTGACATTTTTTAAGTCATCAAACTTTTTTTCAGCCAAATCACTAATTAAGTTCAGGTAGGAAGTAATTCTTTTTGCTCTAAAGTCATCTATTTTATTAGTGATTTCTTTATATGGAATCTCAAATTTGTCGCTATACATCTTTCGTAATTTCTCTAGTAAAATATCGTCAACTAAAGAAATGACTGAATCCATGCCATATTGAGCAACCTTGAAAGGCGTATCAATAGTGAAACCTATTCCCATTACAGGGATATGAAATGAATGTGTTCTTGTCATAAACTAGATTTAATTCGTTGTTTAATAAAATAATCATCGAGTCTTTAATTTGTAAATTAAAGACTCGATGATTTTAATTTGCTATTAATGCAATCAATGGTTAAAGATATTGGGTTAAATACTTCTAGAATATGATATTCATCATACTACATGAAAACATCTTTATAAATATCTTTCCCCTATTTTATTTATACACCTCCTGTTTTTCTTGTTTTTGTTCTTGTTGTCCTTGAAATTTTGTGATAGCATTAGCCCTAATATCAGCTAATTTATTGGTCGTTTTTTCTATATGATAATGTCTTAATTGATGCTCATTTTGTCTTCCAGAACTAAAACTTGAAACACGTTTTAAATAGCCAATGACGCGTGTTGCATGATCAACATTGGTTGAACCACATGAAGTGCATATATAATTAGTTCTCTTGTCAATGGCATTGCAATCATTGCAAATAGTAATTTTAATGTTGAAACAGAAATAATTGCATCCAGCCATAGCTGTTGCATGAATAAGCTTAATGAATCCATCTTTATTAGGAGCTTCTTCCAGATTTAAATGCAATGCCGAACCTCCATCAAGATATTTTATTATTTCCTTACCGTGTAATATAATTTTATCTAATGTATTTGTCTGTTGATCTTCTACCTTATAGAAATAAGAATTATAACAATCTCTTGGCACAAATAAACCATCCTGTTTATCCCATTTGGCATTTTTTATTCCTAAATTTTCTGCAGGAACAAATTCTGTATTGAACATATAGCCATATTGCTTTTTAGCCAATTTGTTTTCATCATAAATAACCTTTAAATGCTTATTTACAAAATCTTTATATTCCTTATTATTACCAACGTTGATTCCCTTGCTTTCCGCAGCTTCAACCATACCATTAATTCCAATAGTCAAGAATTGTTTATCAAGCGTAATAAAGCCAGCCTTATAAACAGGCAGTAGGCCAGCCTTTTCATATTCTTCTATCAGTTTTCTATAGGCTACTTGATACTTATGTATTTTTTGCACCTCTTCTTTTATATTGGCTCCTTGTTGTACCAATCGGTTCATATTTAAAGTTATGACATTTATAGAGCCAGTGGCTACACCGCCAGCGCCTAATGAATAACTAAAAGTATTGTCGCTTATTTCACTGCGTAACCTGCAACATGAAGCTAAACTATCTGCGCTTTCCGATTGATAAATAAAAAAGGAATTACCTTCGCTTAATTCTTGAGCGCACATATCAGTAAATTCGGTGTCCACTGGTTTTCCATCATTTATCAACATAGCTGCAGTAACTACCGGGAAGGTCAGGATGGCTTTATTTCGTTCTCCGTTAAACCATTTCATAAAATAAGCCTGAAGCTTTTTAACGCTTTCCCATTTAGGTTTAGTCATGTCAGGAAAGACAAAATCAGCAAACATGCTATTAAAATACGACTCATCATAA
The DNA here is from genome assembly GCA_024643405.1 of Flavobacteriales bacterium. Lineage (GTDB taxonomy): Bacteria > Bacteroidota > Bacteroidia > Flavobacteriales > Flavobacteriaceae > Yeosuana. The sequence continues at coordinate 36,883 of JAHENA010000004.1, forward strand.
ATTGAAATATTCCAGAAAACGGATTGATAGCCTCTTGCGGCTGCAGGTTGATTAACCGCGTATACAACATGCTGCAAATGATTGGCTATAAGATTTTCATTAGACTCTATATAGTTTTCACCATAATCCTTTGACGCAAAATGATCAAAATACATCAAAAATTCAACCGTAGCCAAAGCACCAGCAAATTGAGAGCTCACAGCAAAAACTAAATTTACAAATTCCCCACAAAAACTTTCCAAATGTTTGGGGGCTCTGCTTTCTCCGCCCACTTTAGTGAGTCCATCAAATAAAAATGGATACATACTTATTGAAACACAATAGGGTTTCAAAGAGGTTTCATCATGAATATAAATTTCATGTGATTCAATTTGCCTTATATATTCATTAGCTGTATCATCTCCAAATAGTGAAGCAATTTTACGTTTTACCAAAGCTCTATTTACCTGTATATTGATATCCTTATTTAGCTCAGCTTCCATGGTTGCAATGTTTTTTGAAGTGACATTGGCATTGGCATCCACTTTAGAACCATCAGCAGCGTTTGAAGAATTGATATAATGGTCAATAAAATCTATTTTTTGATTTACTTGGGTGCTGGTAAGTCGTATCATACAATTTAATTTTTAATGAATAAGTTATTTTTAATAGTATTTGATTTAATCTCAATAAATTTTTGATTAGTTCTTTCGCTATTTAATCCTCCTAAATCAGAATCCCATTTACCTGTTTTAATCCAGTTGAGTTCATTAAGAATCGCTTGAGAAACCATTTCTTGCCCTGTATATAGACAGGTTTTATAACACCTGTTTCTAGCTAATTTTAACATGTCAACCAATTGCTCTTCATGCCATTCTCCACCCATGAATAGAACACATGTTGCTAAGTTTTCATATTGTTGCAATAATTCTAAAAATCTTTCATTAGTAAGTGCATCACCATTGAATTCTTTCCATAAATATGGGGAATGGCATCCATCACATTTTAAAGGACATCCACAAATGGAAAAACACAAACTAATTTCTCCGGGTACTTCTTGAAATACGACTTGAAAATCGTAATAATTCATTCTTCAATAAAATTTAAAGGATTATAAGGTCTTTTAATAGTTAATAAAAATAAAGACTATTTACTTTCATTTAAACTAAGGCTAAATGAGTTATTAAAAAGGTTATTAACAATATGAGATTTTTGTATTAAAACGGCAAAAAAGACCTACCTAACAAGTAATCTCACTTATATCCCGTTTCCAAATAATTATTAATAATCTGCAAATAAATACTCGGAAAGATATTATGGATACAAATTATTAAAAGATACTAAAGAACCTCCCTTTTTATTTAATTATTCACAATTAGAATTGACTATACTACAAAAATTGATAAAACTTTATTCATCTCACAGTGATTCATTGAAGCTTCATTACTTTTACAGTTCATTACATTTATAAGTACTATGTCTGTAGAACCTAAATTATCCCGTTTTAAGCAAAACGTTTTGTCAAAATATCAAATTTACAATAGTATATTTATGACATTACCCTTTGACTCCATTACAAAAACTGGTGTTTTGCTTCCATTATTTCACGAAACTTGCAAAAAAGGTTTCGCTAATGGCGACGACCCCACAACCATAGTTGATCTTTTTTTTAAAAAATACCAAGCCCGACGTGACAAACAAAGTCAAATAAATTTATTATTTAGATTTATTCAATATATAGAACGACAAGTGGTTTTATTTGATGCCGTTGAAGATGCAGCCTTTCCTATTGTTAACAATATGGAAGGTATAGGTACTTTAAGAAACCTTAAGGAATCTGCTATTTCCAATAACAGTATAGAAGAATTAAAAAACTATCTTGAAGCGTTTAAGGTTCGTATTGTTTTAACAGCACATCCTACTCAATTTTATCCAGGGTCTGTTTTAGGCATTATTACAGATTTAACTCAAGCTATAAAAGACAACAACCTTTCTAATATTCATAATTTATTTGGCCAATTAGGAAAAACTCCATTTTTCAAACATGAAAAACCAACGCCTTATGATGAAGCCATTAGTCTTATTTGGTATTTAGAAAATGTTTTTTACAAATCATTTGGAGAGATATATAACTATATTCAACAAAATATTTATGATGATAGCCGAAAACATAATGAGATTATAAATATTGGCTTTTGGCCTGGTGGAGATAGAGATGGTAACCCTTTTGTAAAACCTGATACCACTTTAAGAGTAGCTGATAAACTAAAACAATCTATTCTCAAAAAATACTATGCAGATTTAAAAGATTTAAGACGTAAACTTACATTTAGAGGAGTGGAAGAGCGCGTAGTTCGCCTTGAAACCATTATGTATAATTACAGTTTGGACTTGAATTTTGAAGGAAAAATTACTGTAAAAGAATTTCTTAAAGAATTACTAGACATCAGGGATCACCTTGTTCAAGAGTTTCAATCATTATATGTTAATGATATAAATTGTTTAATAAACAGGGTACATTTATTTAAATACAATTTTGCGACTTTAGATATAAGACAAGATAGCAGAATACATCATTCGGTTTTTACAACCGTAATTGATTATTTAATTAATAAAGGAAGTGCTTCTTTTCCAAAAAATTATCACAATTTATCAGAAAAAGAACAAATAAATATTTTGTCTGAAGCTTCTTTTGAAACTATTGATGTAAATGCTTTTCAAGATGAAATGGTTTATAATACCATAAAAACTATTGAAGCGATTAAAGTTATACAAGAATCAAATGGTGAAGGTGGTGCTAATAGATATATCATTAGTAACAACCAAACGGCTTTAAATATGATGCAGCTTTTTGCTATGCTAAAAATAATTGCATTTAAAGACCAATTAACTGTCGATACGGTGCCACTATTCGAAACGATAACAGATTTAGAAAATGCGCCGGGTGTTATGGAGGAGTTATATACAAATCCAGCATATATGGCCCATTTAAAAACTCGTGGTAATAAACAAACTATTATGCTTGGTTTTTCAGATGGCACAAAAGATGGCGGTTATTTAATGGCGAACTGGGGTATTTATAGGGCTAAAGAATTGCTTACTGAAATGTCTAGAAAATACGGTATTACTGCCATCTTTTTTGATGGTCGTGGTGGCCCACCAGCTAGAGGAGGTGGAAAAACACATCAATTTTATGCATCATTAGGACCCACTATTGAAGATAAAGAAGTACAATTGACCATTCAAGGACAAACCATTAGCTCCAACTTTGGAACCTTAGATTCTTCACAATATAATTTGGAACAACTAATAAGTTCTGGTATGTTTAACAGAATGGGGAAGGATAAACTTGCTATGTCTGATGAAGACCGAATTGTAATGAACGATTTAGCAAATACCAGTTATCAATCTTATAAAGATTTTAAAAATCACCCCATGTTCATTCCCTATTTAGAGAGAATGAGCACTTTAAAATATTATGCTAAAACCAATATTGGTAGCAGACCATCAAAACGTTCTAATTCAGATACCTTAATATTTTCTGACTTAAGAGCTATTCCTTTTGTTGGTTCTTGGAGCCAATTAAAACAAAATGTTCCCGGATTTTTTGGCGTAGGTACCGCTTTAAAAGCCTATGAGGATAAAGGGGAGTTCTACAAGGTGGAATCTCTCTATAAAAATTCTAAATTCTTTAAAACATTATTAGAAAATAGTATGATGGCGTTATCGAAATCATTTTTTGATTTAACAAAATACATGTCTAAAGACGAAGAGTTCGGTGACTTTTGGAATATTATATACAACGAATACGTTACAACCAAAACGCTTCTGCTAAAACTTACCGGTTATAAGGAATTAATGGAAAATGAACCTTCTGGAAAAGCCTCCATTGAAGTTAGAGAAGCCATTGTTTTACCATTATTAACCATTCAACAGTACGCTCTTAAAAAAATTCAAGAGTTAGAAAAAGAAGATGTAAAAGATGAAGAACAGATTAAAATATTTGAAAAAATTGTGACACGTTCATTATTTGGAAACATTAATGCGAGTAGAAATTCTGCTTAAATAGCTTAGTGAAAGATTATTTTAAAGTTTTTCCTCCTTTTTCGCCCGTGCGTATTCTATAAGATTCTTGGATATCGGAAACAAAAATTTTCCCATCTCCTACTTCCCCTGTCCTGGCAGAAGTCATTATTGCCGATATGGTTGCATCCGCAAAATCGTCATTAACGACAATGGATAGATATCTTCTTTGTATATCACTCGTGCTGTATGAAATGCCTCTATAAACGTGACCTTCTTTTTCATTGCCAATGCCTGTAACATCCCAATATGAAAAAAAGTTTACTCCTACACTGTGCAAAGCATTTTTTACTGCAATAAATTTAGATTTCCTAACAATTGCTTCAATCTTTTTCATGCTTTTTTGGTATTAATCTACATTCAAAAATAATCAAATTTTAGTAATTTTTTAAGTAGCCCTAACTCTTACCTAATATATTGTGTTGTAAAAAAAAGGATGGTTCAATAAATTGAACCATCCTTTTTTAATACTATTTTAATTAAATGATATTAATGCTCATTTAATCTAAAATCTGGATATGCATCCATACCATGTTCATGACCATCTAATCCTTCCAATTCCTCTATCTCTGAAACTCTGATTCCCACAGTTTTCTTCAATGCAAAAAGGATAATAAAGCTTGTAGCTATACAAAAGACTCCATAAGATGCAACTCCAATTAATTGACTTATAAATTGATCCATTCCAGCCAGAGCGCCAAAAATTCCAACTGCTAATGTACCCCAAACTCCACAAATCAAATGAACAGCAATAGCCCCTACAGGATCATCTAATCTTATTTTATCAACAAAAGCAACTGCAAAAACAATAATAGCTCCGGCAATTGATCCTATTAATATAGCATCTGTTGGACTCATTTGATCGGCACCAGCAGTAATTCCTACTAATCCGCCTAAAATTCCATTTAAAAACATAGTAAGGTCTAAATTTTTATACATGGCTCCTGAAACTAACATGGCCACAACGCCTCCTGCTGCGGCTGCTAAACAAGTGGTAACTAATGTTAATGACGTTAACCCTGGGTCAGCTGAAAGCACTGAACCTCCATTAAAACCAAACCAACCTAACCATAAGATAAGCACACCTGCGGTTGCTAATGGAAGGTTATGTCCAGGAATAGCCTGCGCTTTTCCGTCTTTAAACTTACCTATTCTAGCTCCAAGTAACCAAACGGCCACCAATGCAGCCCATCCGCCAACTGAGTGTACCAAAGTAGAACCTGCAAAATCATAAAAAGGAGTTTCTAAAGTTTGTAAAAATCCACCACCCCATTTCCAAGAACCTGCAATTGGATATACCAACCCAACATATAGTACAGTAAAAATCATAAATGGCACAATTTTTACACGTTCCGCAACAGCACCTGATACAATGGTTGCAGCTGTTGCAGCAAACATACCTTGAAATAAGAAATCTGTCCAATAGGTATAACCTTCATTATACGCTAAATCTAAAGCTCCATCCACTACAGGAGACGATAATCCAAACCCAGCAAATCCTAAAAATCCATTAAATTCCCCTGGATACATAAGGTTAAAGCCAACCAAGCAGTATAATAACAACCCTATCGTGATAATAAACACATTTTTAAATAAGATGTTGATTGTATTCTTTTGTCTCGTCAATCCAATTTCTAGGAATGAGAATCCCAAGTGCATAAAGAAAACGAGTGCTGTACAGATCATCATCCATACATTATTTATTGTAAGTAATTCCATAATTATATTATTATTTGTTGACGTTTATTTTAAGGTGTCTCCACCATTTTCTCCTGTTCTAATTCTATAGCTTTCTTCAATCTCAGAGATAAATATTTTACCATCTCCTACTTCCCCTGTGCCTGCTGATTTCAGTATGGCATTAATTGTTGCTTCTGCAAAATCATCATTGACTACAATGGACAAATACCTTCTTTGAATATCACTTGTACTATAGGATACCCCTCTGTAAACATGTCCTTCCTTTTCATTACCTAATCCGGTAACATCCCAGTAAGAGAAAAAGTTCACACCAACAGCGTGAAGCGCTTCTTTCACCTCGCTATACTTGGATTTTCTAATAATTGCTTCTACTTTTTTCATTTTATATGAATTTTAAAATTTAAAAACCCAAAAATAAAAATAAATTTAAGAAGGGGGTAAAATATTAGGGGTAATATGTAAATATTTTAATATAAAATAAAAGAACCCCTAATATTTTAAGGATTCTTTTAAAAAAAGTGTATATTTTATAAAATATGATATAGTTAATGTTCGTTGAGTCTGAAATCCGGATAAGCTTCCATGCCATGCTCGTGTATATCTAACCCTTCAACTTCTTCCTTTTCAGAAACTCTTAGACCAATTGTTTTCTTAAGAATGAATAATAAAATGAATGATGTTGCAATAGACCATGCTCCAATTCCAAAGACACCAGCAGCTTGTGCTCCTAACTGGCTAAATCCACCCCCATAGAATAAACCTCCATCAATTGCAAATAAGCCTACCAATAAGGTTCCCACTGCACCACAAACACCGTGCACTGAAACTGCACCTACTGGGTCATCAACTTTTAATTTTTTATCTACAAACTCAATAGATAATACCACTAATATTCCACAAATAAGTCCTATGGCAATGGCACCAAAATTATCAATTGCAGCACAACCTGCTGTTACACCAACTAACCCCGCAAGAGCACCGTTTAATGTCATAGATGCGTCTGGTTTACCATATTTAATCCAAGTTAAAAACATAGATGCAAGAGCACCTGCCGCTGCTGCTAAATTAGTTGTAATTACAATGTTTGCAACTGCACTAACATTATCACCAGAAATTGCTAATTGAGATCCTGCATTAAATCCGAACCATCCTAACCATAGGATAAACACACCCAATGCACCAAATAAAATACTATGACCTGGAATGGCATTAGATTTACCATTTGTATATTTTCCAATTCTTGGGCCAACCATAGCAGCTGCTACTAATGCAGCCCATCCACCAACAGAGTGTACAACAGTTGATCCCGCAAAATCAATAAATCCTAAGTTAGTTAACCAACCCTCTCCTTGCCAAACCCAATGACCTGATATTGGATAGATAATTACTGTCATTAACAAAGAAAAAATTAAATACGTAGAAAATTTTGTTCTTTCTGCAATAGCACCTGATACTATAGTTGCAGCAGTTGCGCAGAAAACTGTTTGAAAAAACAGATTGTGCATTTCTCCAGCGTCATTAAAAAATAATGAAGGTTGTCCTATAAAACTACTTATGTCATCTCCATACATAATAGCATAACCAATTAACCAAAACCCTAATGATCCAATGCAAAGATCCATTAAGTTTTTCATTATAATATTGATTGTATTTTTAGATCTGGTAAAACCTGTTTCTACCAATGTAAAACCCGCTTGCATAAAGAATACTAATATGCCAGCTATTAATATCCACATGATATCTAAAACACCATTTATGTCCGCTATTCCTTTTACTACTTCTTCCATAATAAATTATTTTTTATGATTATTATTTTAAAGTGTCTCCACCTTTATCTCCTGTTCTTATTCTATAGCTTTCAATAATATCGGAAACAAATAGTTTCCCATCACCAACTTCACCAGTACCTGCCGCAGAAAGTATAGCATTTACGGTAACTTCTTCAAAATCATCATTAACCACTATGGATAGATATCTACGTTGAATATCGCTAGTACTATAAGTAACACCTCTATATACATGGCCTTCCTTTTCATTTCCAATACCCGTTACATCCCAATAAGAGAAAAAGTTTACTCCAACAGCATGAAGGGCTTCTTTTACCGCGCGGTATTTTGATTTTCTAATAATTGCTTCAACTTTTTTCATAATATAGTATCTTGTTTTATTTGAATTTTCTTTTATTAGAAGCTATAAATAGCCGCTAATACAAATGAACTTAAGCTTTTTTGTGGTGCTAAATCATTATCTAAAAATGCATTATCAGAAGCACTATCCAATCTTAATTCTGGTTTGATGGTTAAATTATCAATGACGTAACTACCAGTTAGCGTAGCTGCGAAAACGCTGCTATCTGCAACACCAGTGCCGATAGCTCCGAAATCGCCGTCTTCAACAAAGTATTCCGCTCTTAAACCAATTTTAAAGGAATCAGATGTCGCGTATTGCGGATATAAAGCAGCTCCGTAAAAACCACCCCCATCGTCTTCAAGACTATAGTAAGCCCCATTTATTCCTAAATAGAATTTATCAGATACATCAAATCCTCCCGTAAAATCGATTTCTAAGAAAGATGGATCCACTAATACATTTAAAAATTGACCAGAATACCCTAATTGTGCACCAAATGCATAGTCACCTGTTGGATTAAACTCAGTGGCATCCGTATCATTCATAACACCCACCATTAAACTTAAATCATCAGATAAAGTAAAATCAGCCTTTAAACCAGTATGGCTAAACGGTCCATAAGAGAATAAATAAGAGGTACTGTAGTTAAAATTTCCAACGGGCGAAATAACTTCATATCCTAAAAACGTATTGAAATTACCCATGGTTAATTTAACATTGTCACTTACATTCCAATAAGCATACAATTGATTCACAATATTTCCAGTTGCAGAATACATCGGTGAAGCAAAAATAGCATCAGTCCCTCTTGGCCCAAATACTAAATCAGCAACAAAACCCACTTTTTTACCTTCATATGAAGCGACTACGTTAGCCATTCCTAAAGCAAATCCGGGTAGGTTCGCAAACGAGGTTCCTGGTTTGGTCCAATTATCAGCATCATTTGGCGCATTAAGATTAGCTCTATAATAGGCATCAATACTACCACTTAAAGTAAATTTCTTTTCTTCAGTTGGCGACTCTTCTTGTGCAAATGACACAAGCGCCACCAAAAACATTGAAAGTGTAATAATTTTTTTCATAATTCTTAATTTTAAGTTATTGTTTTTAATTATTATTTTATCGTTAATTCGGCGTAAACTTATATAAAAAGTTTTATACCCCTATAAAAAATAGCCCCATTTGATTCATTTTTATCATTTTTTACTTTTTACCCCATATTTTTTAAGGGTGAGTTAATTTTTTTTAGATTTTTTGGTTTTTTGATAAAAGCGTTATTAAATAATTATCAGAAATTATTGCTATTTGTTTTTTATCTTTTTGATTTTATATCATTTTTATGCTATTAATTGATATATCTGCATTTATTCTTAATTTTTCCTCATTGAATATTTATTAATATTTCTCTCAATAATTGTTATATAATTATTTTTAACTCCGTATTACATTAAAAATCGAAATAATGAAATCATGCTAGTTATTATTTAAAATCAACTACATATATTCGCTTTGAAAAGTGATATTTCAAACTAAAAATTGTTGATTATGTTGAAGAAACAAGGAATGTATTTGCCAGAATTTGAACACGATAATTGTGGCGCTGGATTTATTTGTAGTTTAAAAGGAATTAAGTCAAATGACATCATTCATAAAGCATTAGAAATTCTTGAGAAATTAGAACACCGAGGCGCAGTTAGTTCTGATGGAAAAACAGGTGATGGTGCCGGAATTTTAATAGATGTTCCACATGATTTTTTTGTTGCAAATTGTTCCTTTAAATTACCTTCAGCCGGCCATTACGCAGTCAGCAATGTGTTTTTACCTAAAAAAGAAAATCAACAAACCTTTTGTATTGCCGTTTTTGAAAAACATTTTACAGAACAAGGACTGGAAATTTTAGGATGGCGCAATGTTCCTGTTGACACTTCTGCTTTAGGAGAACTAGCTGCCAAAACACAGCCTTTTATAAAACAAGTCTTTATTGGAAAATCAAATACTAAACAGGACGATTTTCAATTTAACTTAAAAATGTTTATTGCCAGAAAAAAAGCAGAGCATGAAATTTATAGCTCAAAGCTATCTGAAAGTTCTTTTTTTTACCTGCCAAGTTTATCAACTAAAATCATTATATATAAAGGATTATTAGTTCCGGAAGACATTAAGCTATTCTATAAAGATTTAAATGACCCCTTATTTGTAACCAGACTAGCATTAGTACATCAGCGTTTTTCAACAAACACCTTTCCAACATGGGATTTAGCTCAGCCCTTTAGATATATGTGTCATAACGGGGAAATAAACACATTAAGAGGTAATGTTGCCAGAATGTTTTCTCGCGAAGAATTAATGAAAAGCGATTGGTTTGGTGATGAAATAAAAAGCATACTTCCTATTGTTCTTTTAGGTAAATCAGACTCTGCATCCATGGATATGGTAGTTGAATTACTATTAATGACAGGCCGTTCATTGCCAGAAGTCATGATGATGCTCATTCCAGAAGCTTGGGAAAAAAATCCTGATATGTCTGAAGCTAAAAAAGCGTTTTATGAGTTTAACTCCTGCCTAATGGAGCCCTGGGATGGTCCGGCTTCCATTCCATTTACAGATGGCAATTATATTGGTGCTGTATTAGACAGAAATGGACTTCGTCCTTCCAGATATACTGTTACCAAAAACGGGTATGTAATAATGTCTTCAGAAACCGGTGTCATTGAAATAGCCCCTAAAAACATAGAATTTCATGGCAGATTAGAACCTGGAAAAATGTTTTTAGTAGATATGAATGCTGGTCGTATTGTTAATGATGAAGAAATTAAAGAAGAAATTGCAAGCAGATATCCGTATAAAAAATGGTTAGATAAAAACCTCATACATCTTAAAGACATTCCATATAATGACTGTCCCATATTTTTAAATGAAGAAAAACTAAATAAAAGACAAGTTATTTTTGGCTATACACAAGAAGATGTAAAGACCATTATTTTACCAATGGCTCAAAGCGGCAAAGAACCTATAGGTTCCATGGGTACTGATACGCCAATCGCCGTTTTATCAGATAGACCACAATTAATATATAACTATTTTAAACAACTTTTTGCCCAAGTTACCAATCCGCCATTGGATGGAATCAGAGAAGAGTTAATTACTGATATTAGCTTAACATTAGGTAGCGATTCGAATATTTTTGAAATTAATGAACGTCATTGTAAAAAGTTAAAAATTAAGAATCCTGTCATTTCTAAGCAAGATTTAGATAAAATAAAAAGTTATGAAAACCCTGATTTTAAAATAACTTCTTTCCCTATTTTATATGAAATAAACAAAGGACATAATGGCTTAGAAGAAGCCTTACAAATACTGCTTAATGACATTTTAAAAGCAATTAACGAAGGAACAAATATTGTTATATTAACTGATAGAAATGTCAACGAGCAAAACGCACCAATTCCAGCATTACTAGCGTGCTCATTTATTAATAGTGCCTTACGTACATTGGGTAAACGTTCACAATTAAGTTTAATTATAGAATCCGCTGAACCTAGAGAGGTCCATCATTTTGCCTTATTATTTGGTTATGGTGCCAGTGCCATTAACCCTTATATGGTGAATGAAATTATTGAAGATAACATCAATGAATTAGACGTCACTATTACTTCTGAACAAGCAGTAGAAAACTTTAATAAAGCTGTAGGAAAAGGGATTTTAAAAGTCATGAATAAAATTGGAATCTCAACCCTTAACTCCTATAGAGGCTCTCAGTTATTTGAATGCATTGGTATTAACACTAAAGTAGTTAATCAATATTTCCCAAATACAGTCACAAGAATTCAAGGTATTGGCTTACATGAAATTGAAAAAGAAATTAGCAAAAGATACCTTAACGCTTACAAAGAAAAACATATTGCGGGCGATTTAGACCTTGAAGTTGGCGGACAATACAGATGGAGAAGAAACGGTGAACAGCATATGTTTAATCCATTAACGATTGCCAAATTACAGGAATCGGTTAGGAGCAATAAGCACAGTTCTTATAAAGAGTATTCTGAATTGATAAACAATCAATCAAGTCATTTAATGACCATTAGAGGATTGTTTGAATTTACAAACTATGACCCCATTTCCATTGACGAAGTGGAGCCTTGGACTGAGATAGTGAAACGATTTAAAACTGGTGCCATGTCATATGGTTCCATTAGCAAAGAAGCTCATGAGAATTTAGCCGTAGCCATGAACAGAATTGGCGGAAAAAGTAACTCTGGAGAAGGCGGTGAAGACGAAGAGCGATTCTATAAAGACGCCAATGGTGACTGGAAAAATAGCGCCATCAAACAAGTAGCATCTGGAAGATTTGGAGTCACTTCAAATTACTTAACCAATGCTTCAGAAATTCAGATAAAAATGGCTCAAGGGGCTAAACCTGGAGAAGGCGGACAATTACCAGGCCCAAAAGTAAACCCTAGCATTGCAAAAACCCGAAATTCAACACCTTATGTTGGCTTAATCTCCCCGCCACCTCATCACGATATTTATTCCATTGAAGATTTATCTCAATTAATTTATGATTTAAAATCGGCAAACCGTGAAGCAAGAATTAATGTAAAATTAGTATCCGAAGTTGGTGTAGGTACTGTTGCAGCAGGGGTTTCAAAAGCAAAAGCAGATGTCATCTTAATTTCTGGACATGATGGCGGCACCGGTGCATCTCCATTAACCTCTCTAAAACATGCCGGTTTACCATGGGAGTTAGGTCTTGCTGAAGCGCAACAAACCTTAGTAATGAACAACTTAAGAAACCGTGTGGTTTTAGAATGTGATGGTCAGTTAAAAACTGGTAGAGATGTTGCGATTGCCTGTTTATTAGGAGCTGAAGAATTTGGTTTTGCAACGGCACCATTAGTAGCGTCAGGTTGTATTATGATGCGGGTTTGTCACCTAAACACATGTCCGGTAGGCATTGCAACTCAAAACCCTGAACTGCGTAAAAAATTTGAAGGAAAACCTGAACATGTTGTTAATTTTATGTATTTCGTTGCACAAGAATTACGCGAAATAATGGCAAAACTTGGTTTTAGAACAGTGAACGAAATGGTTGGTCAGGTTCAAAAACTAAATAGAAATAACGCCATTGAACATTATAAGGCGTTGGGTATTGATTTATCTCCAATTCTCCACAGAATTCCTGTTAGTCCTGAAACCAAATTATACAATACTGAACATCAAGATCATCATATGGAGAAATCCTTAGATTTTGAAATAATTAATAAAGCACATCCGGCACTTTTTAGAAAAGAAAAAACGGTTTTAGATCTCAAAATTTGCAATATGGATAGAGCAACTGGAGCGATCTTAAGTAATGAGATTTCTAAAATTTACGGGGCACAGGGATTACCGGAAAATACTCTAAAAATTAATTTTACAGGTTCTGCAGGTCAGAGTTTTGGAGCCTTTTCAACACATGGCCTTACATTAATAGTCAGCGGCAATACTAATGATTATTTAGGCAAGGGATTGTCTGGCGCAAAATTAATCATCAAAGTACCTGAGGAGGCTACTATTATCCCAGAAAAAAATGTCATTGTTGGTAACGTCGCTTTATATGGCGCTACAGCTGGAGAAGCTTATATAAACGGAAAAGCTGGTGAACGATTCTGCGTAAGGAATTCCGGAGCTAAAGCCGTTGTTGAAGGCATAGGTGATCATGGCTGTGAATATATGACAGGTGGCATTGCTGTAATTCTTGGTGAAGTAGGCAGAAATTTTGGCGCAGGAATGAGCGGTGGCATTGCGTTTATTTATGATACCAATAACACCTTCAAAAATCATTGCAATACAGAAGGCTTAAATCTTAACCCTGTTACAGAAACTGAAGACATTATCATCTTAAAAAGTTTGATTGAAAATCATTATAATGGAACATTAAGTCCATTAGCACAAAGAATTCTTGAAAAATGGGAAGCTGAATTACCAAAATTTATCAAAGTGCTTCCGGAAGAATACCGGCAAGCATTAATAAGACTAGAACAAGAAAATCTTATAATACGTTAAGAACATGGGAAAGACTACAGGATTTTTAGAATTTGAAAGAGAAGTTGAAAAGTACGAGACGGTTGAAAACCGAGTCAACAACTATAAAGAATTTACCATTCCAATGGATGATAAAGCTCTTAAAAATCAGGGCGCTAGATGCATGGATTGTGGTATTCCATTTTGTCATAGTGGTTGTCCTTTAGGAAATTTAATTCCTGATTTTAACGATAACGTGTATAAAGGAAAATGGAAAGAGGCTGCTAAAATTTTACATTCCACAAATAATTTCCCAGAATTTACAGGGAGATTATGTCCTGCACCATGCGAAGAAGCCTGTGTCCTGGGTATTAATGAAGACCCTGTAACCATTGAAAATATTGAAAAAAATATTGTAGAAACAGCCTTTAAAGAAGGTTGGATTATTGCACAGCCACCGGCTGCCAGAACTGGAAAATCTGTTGCAGTAGTTGGATCTGGTCCTTCAGGCCTATCAGCTGCACAACAATTAAACAGAGCGGGACATCTGGTAACTGTTTTTGAACGCGATGCTAAAGTTGGAGGCTTACTACGTTATGGTATTCCAGATTTTAAATTAGAAAAAAGAATCATCGACAGAAGAATTGCTGTTTTAGAAGAAGAAGGAATTATATTTAAAACGAATGCTCATGTTGGTAAAAATATAAGCGTAGAAGCTCTAAAGGAAGACTTTGATGCTATTGTATTATGTGGTGGTTCAACCACCAGACGTGGCATTCCTATTAAAGGTGCTCATTTAAAAGGAGTTCATCAGGCCATGGACTTTTTAAAACAAAACAATCAGAGGGTTGATGGTATTTCCAATTTTGAAGAAGTATTGACGGCAAAAGATAAAAACGTGATTGTCATTGGTGGTGGAGACACTGGTTCTGATTGTATTGGGACATCCAACCGTCATGGGGCTAAATCTGTTACAAATTTTGAAATATTGAGCAAACCAACTACTGGACGCCCAGCTGATCAACCTTGGCCCTATTGGCCAATGCGCTTGCGCACGAGCTCTTCCCATAAAGAAGGCGTTAAAAGATTCTTTAGTATTTCAACTAAAGAATTTTTAGGTGATAAAGATGGTAATTTAACAGGTTTAATCACTACTGAAGTGGAGTGGGTTTTTAAAGATGGCGAACGACCACAATTAAAAGAATTACCTAATACTGAAAAGCAATGGGATTGTGAATTAGCTCTTTTAGCCTTAGGTTTTACAGGACCTGAAACAACACTTATAGACCAATTTGGTTTAGAAACTGATTTCAGAACGAATATAAATGCTTCAACCAAGAATTACATGACCAATGTCCCTGGTATTTTTACGGCAGGAGATATGCGCAGAGGACAATCATTAATAGTTTGGGCCATTTCTGAAGGACGACAAGCAGCATATCACGTAGACACCTATTTAATGGGAAAATCTAATTTACCATTAAAAGACAGTAATGATTTACCAAGAGTATAGGTAGTTTTAATTGTTCCTTAACAAAATTATTTGTCAAAAGTACTATATTTACGCTTTTACACTTGTTCAAAATTATGCTAAGGAACATCGGTTCTCTCTTTTTATCAATAATTTTTATGGCGTTGCTTGCTGCGCCATCAATAATTTCATGGGTTGATGATTCTGCGGATATTTCTTTGTTTTATTCAACTTCAGAAGAAGAAGAAAAAGGCAGTGAAACAACAAAAAACTTTGAAGTTGTGTTTAATGACCCAATAGAAAAAGAGGTCGATTTTTCATCCACTAAATCAATAAATCATCACGGATATTATTTTAATAATTATCCAAAGCCGCATTTAAATCAAATTTCTCCTCCTCCGGAATTTCACATATTATAATTTCAATTTTTTAGGCAGTATTTAGCCAAATTTTCATTTTTAACAACATTTAGTTTTATCTAAATGCATAAAATTATTATAATATGTTTAAATATATTAAAAGTGACTTACCAGCGAGTATAGTCGTATTTTTCGTAGCACTACCATTATGTTTAGGTATTGCTTTAGCCAGCGGAGCTCCTTTATTTTCAGGAGTCATTGCCGGAATAATAGGTGGCATTGTAGTAGGCTCCTTAAGTGGTTCAAAAATAGGGGTTAGTGGACCAGCCGCCGGCCTCGCTGCCATTGTATTAACTGCAATAGCAACATTAGGAAGCTATGAGAACTTTTTGGTGGCGGTTGTTTTAGGGGGCTTCATTCAAATTATTTTTGGAATTTTAAAAGCTGGGATTATAGGATATTATTTTCCTTCTTCAGTGATTAAAGGGATGTTAACTGGTATTGGAATTATTATCATTTTAAAACAAATACCACATTTTTTTGGGTATGATTCTAACCCAGAAGGGGCTTGGTCTTTTATGCAAATGGATGGTCAAAACTCATTCTCAGAATTATTCAATATGATCAATTATATTAAGCCCGGCTCTGCCCTAATTGGTATCATTGCTTTAAGTATTTTGATGTTTTGGGATAAAATTTTATCTAAAAAAGGCAAGTTTTTTCAAGTTATTCAAGGCCCATTAGTTGTCGTTATTGTGGGTATTATTTTCTATTTTTTAACACAATCAAATGATATATTAAACATTTCAGCCTCCCATTTGGTGAGCGTACCAATACCAGAAGACGTGGATTCTTTTTTCAATCAATTCAGTTTTCCAAATTTTAATGCTATTACCAATAAAGAGGTGTGGATTGTGGCATTTACTATCGCACTTGTTGCCAGTTTAGAAACCCTTTTATGCGTTGAGGCCACTGATAAACTAGACCCGCATAAAAACGTGACACCAACCAACAGAGAATTACTGGCACAAGGGACTGGTAATGTTATATCTGGTTTAGTTGGAGGATTACCTATTACTCAGGTTATAGTTAGAAGTTCTGCCAACATTCAATCTGGAGGAAGAACCAAACTTTCAGCCATCATTCATGGATTCTTATTACTAATATCCGTAATTATAATTCCTAAATTATTAAATATGATCCCTTTATCCGTTTTAGCAGCTATCCTACTTATAGTGGGTTATAAGCTGGCGAAACCGGCATTATTTAAAAAAATGTATGATTTAGGTTGGAAACAATGGATTCCATTTACCGTAACTGTTTTAGGTATTGTTTTTACTGATTTATTAGTGGGAATTTTTTTAGGGCTTACCGTTGGAATTGTTGTTATTTTAATAAAAAGCTATCAAAATTCCCATTTCTTGCACATTGAAGACAAAAGCAACGGGAAACATAAAATCAAAATGACACTTGCTGAAGAAGTCACATTTTTTAACAAAGGCGCAATTTTGAAAGAATTAGATAATTTACCAAAAGACACCTATTTAGAAATAGATGTAAGGAAAACAAGATATCTAGATAATGATATTATTGAAATATTAGATGATTTTGCATTTAAAGCAAAAGAAAGAAATATAGATATTAATTTAGTCTCAGAACGTGGAAATGTTGAAAACCCGCCAAGCTTTATTGAATTCTTTAAACTAAGACCAAAAACAGCATAACAAAAAACAAAATTAAATTATGAAAGCACATACAAGAGAAACACAAGCCACCATGACTCCTCAAAAGTCATTACAATATTTAAAAGAAGGAAACCAAAGATTTCAAAACAATTTAAAAGCCAATAGAAACTTGCTAGAACAAGTCAATGATACTAGTGATGGTCAATTCCCTTTTGCTACTATTTTAAGTTGTATAGATTCCAGAGTTTCAGCCGAATTAGTTTTTGATCAGGGTCTCGGCGATATTTTTAGCGTGCGTATTGCTGGTAACTTTGTAAATGAAGATATTTTAGGAAGCATGGAATTTGCGTGCAAGTTGGCTGGCACAAAACTTATAGTCGTTTTAGGGCATACCAGTTGCGGTGCCGTCAAAGGCGCATGCGACGATGCTAAAATGGGTAATTTGACTAAATTAATAGAAAAAATCACTCCTGCTGTTAAGGCTGTCATTGAACCGCAAGATGCTAGTTTAAGAAATTCGTCCAATGTAGAATTTGTTGATACGGTTGCTGAGAAAAATGTTCAACTGACAATAAATAGAATCCACAAAGAAAGTCCTATCCTATCAGAAATGGAACAAAACGGAGAAATTCTGATTATTGGCGCCATGTATGATATAAATAATGGTGAAGTGACTTTTTTTGAATAAAAAAAGTCATCAAAAGTGTAATAAAAATATGAAAGGAAAATAATATTGACAGTACTAACAATTTTGTTAACATTGCCTTCTTATATGAACGCCCAAGACAGGAATTTTGGAAATTGGATAATATATTTTGAAATTATAGCTGCGGTCTTTGACAGGTACCGGTTTTATTATGGAGTCGGTTAAAATATCAAGGTTAATATTAGAAAAGAAGGGGGTTATATGAATCAATTTTTTGACACTACCATGAGTGATTAAATTAATATAATAACCTTCCTCTCTTTCTAAATTCTAAAAATAATATTACATTACCAGTAAACTAAGTGTCCTATGAAGGAATTATTTTCAAATATTAAAGGCGATGCTTTTGGCGGTATCACAGCTGGAATTGTTGCATTACCCTTAGCATTAGCCTTTGGAGTTTCTTCAGGCTTAGGCCCAAGCGCAGGACTTTATGGTGCTATATTCCTGGCTTTTTTTGCAGCTCTATTTGGAGGTACTAATACCCAAATATCAGGTCCAACAGCGCCAATGACTGCTGTGAGTATGGTAGTTATCGCAGGAATAATTGCTGTAAATGATGGCGATGTTGAAAAAGCACTTCCTGCCATTTTAATTGTTTTCTTTTTAGCTGGCCTCATTCAGGTAGGATTGGGGTTTCTAGGATTAGGTGTTTATATAAAATACATTCCATATCCTGTTGTTTCAGGTTTTATGACTGCTATTGGAGTCATTATTTTAATTACACAGTTTTTACCGGCTCTTGGATATTATCCTAAAGAAGATATAAATTATGTGAATCAATTTAAACCGGCTGCTGAAGAAATTATTCTGGAGAATATTTTAAAAGAAGAAGCAGGTGACGGTGTTTTGGTTTTAGAAGATTTTAAAATTACTATTGATAAAGCGCAATCCATTTCTCAAGAAGATGTCCAAAAAGAATCAAAAACACTTGCTTCAAATAATGCTTCTGGTGTTTTAGGAGCCATCAAATCTTTACCAAGAGCTATACAAAATATTAATTGGCTGGAATTTATTTTAACCTTAATGACCATTCTTATTATTTTCGGATTTAAAAAGATTACAAAAGTCATTCCCAGCACCCTAGTAGCATTAGTTGTAGTTTCGAGTGTCGCTATTGGTTTTGGTTTTGATTATCGCCCTATAGAAGCTATTCCAAGTGGTTTACCGCTTCCAAATCTTGAAATATTCACAAGTTTTAGCTTATCTGGAATTACCCCTTATATTTTTACAGCCATAACCTTAGCGCTTTTAGGAGCTATTGATTCCCTGCTTACAAGTGTAGTAGCAGATAACATGACCAAAACCAAACACAAGCCCAATAAAGAATTAATTGGACAAGGTATTGGCAACAGTATTGCTGCTGTTTTCGGCGGTATTCCAGGTGCAGGTGCCACCATTAGAACAGTAGTAAATATTAACTCTGGTGGAAAGACTAAACTATCTGGAATGATAGCAGGGATTATGCTGCTCATTATTTTATTAGCCTTAGGCCCTATTGCATCCAAGATACCTGCAGCTGTTTTAGCTGGTATATTAGTTACTGTTGGAATTGGTGTCATGGATTATAAAGGTTTAAAAGCCATCCCTAGCCTACCGCGAGACATTAAGATTGGTCCTCTAAAATTAAGTTCTGAAGTGCTCATTATGGTAATTGTCTTATTGTTATCAACTTTTTGGAATTTGGTTTATGCGGTTGGTATTGGATTAATCATTGCTTCATTAATGTTTATGAAAAAGATTGGTGATTTAACCGCTCTAAGCTCTGACGTTAAAGCACTCAAAGAAGAAGCATGGAAAGATGAAATAGGTTTCCCGGAAAAATTAAAAGAAGAGGTTTTTATTAAACATATAAAAGGGCCATTGTTTTTTGGTACAACCAGCGATTTTCAACTATTAGCAAAACAAATACCTAAGACCGCTTCAACGGTAATTATTCGCTTAGAAAAAATGCCCTATATCGATCAGTCTGGTTTGTACGCAATGGAAGATGTATTGGTAGATTTAAGAAAGGATAATATTAACGTCTTATTTGTAGGTTTACAGAACCAGCCTAAATTGATGATGGAACGAATTGATATCATTCCAGATTTAATTCCAGAGGAATGTTTGTTTGAAACTTTCAATGAATGTATTGTCTGGATTATGAATAATGTGAAAGACACCATATAATTATTCCATAAAAAAAGGCGAACTTTAAAGTTCGCCTTTTTTTAATAGAACTATTTTACCTATAGTGCTTCTTGCATAAATTCTTCAGCCTTAGTAACCATGTTTTTGCTGCCACATATAAACGGAACACGTTGATGCAATTCTGTAGGTTGTATATCTAATATTCTGGTATAACCATCACTTGCCTTTCCATTAGCCTGTTCAGCAATAAAGGCCATTGGGTTACATTCATATAATAACCTGAGTTTACCATTGGAGTTTAAAGA
This sequence comes from Flavobacteriales bacterium, assembly GCA_024643405.1. GTDB lineage: Bacteria > Bacteroidota > Bacteroidia > Flavobacteriales > Flavobacteriaceae > Yeosuana. The sequence goes on from JAHENA010000004.1 coordinate 57,438, forward strand.
ACTTTTTGGATATAAATAAATCCCGCCTTTTATCATGTTTCTATGAAAATCAGAAACCAAAGACCCTATATATCTTGAGGTATATGGCCTGTCGTCTTCTTCACGTTGGCAATATTTAATGTAATTTTTTATCCCTTGAGGAAAGTGAATATAATTACCTTCATTCACAGAATAAATAGATCCATTTTCTGGAAACTGCATGTTTGGATGTGATAAATAAAAAGAACCTATCGCCGGATTTAAAGTAAATCCATTAACACCATCACCAGTAGTATAAACTAGCATAGTTGAGGTTCCGTAAACAACATAACCGGCCGCCACTTGTTGGTTTCCTTTTTGCAAAAAATCTTCAAGAGTTACAGGTGTTCCCACTGGAGTAACTCTTCTATAAATAGAAAAAATAGTTCCAACGGATACGTTTACATCAATATTTGATGATCCATCTAAAGGATCAATAAGCACAATATATTTATTTTGGTGATTTTCATCAAGGCTATTAATAGAAATAAAATCATCTTCTTCTTCACTAGCAATACCACAAACAATATTTCTATTCGTTAAGGTTTGAATAAACTTTTCATTAGCATAGACATCCAATTTTTGCTGATTTTCACCTTGAATATTAACTTCGCCCACGTTACCTATAATGTCCACCAATCCGGCTTTATTAACTTCATGGTTTACTACTTTTGCTGCCAAACGAATGGAATTAAAGAGCGTAGACAACTCACCTGAAGAATATTTAAAAGACATTTGATTTTCAATTATAAATTCTCCAAGCGTTTGATTCTTTTTAAACATAAAATGATAGTTTTATTTGTGCAAATATCTGTCTTTTTTAAACGAACTACAACGATTTCGTTAAATATTCTAGTTTCTAAATAAGGAACTTTAGTTTATATTTGAAATAAATTAAAAGGATGAAATTTATTATTAGAAACGCTAATAAAAATGACATGTCACAGGTTCTTAATCTAATAAAAGAATTAGCTGTTTTTGAAAAGGAACCTGATGCCGTAGAAGTTACTGTTACAGATTTAGAAAGAGATGGTTTTGGTTCACATCCAGCTTTTCATTGTTTTGTTGCAGAAGTGAATGAAAAAATTGAAGGGCTGGCGTTAGTTTATAATAGATATTCAACGTGGAAAGGAAGGGCATTACATTTAGAAGATTTAATAGTAAGTGATGCTATGAGAGGATCGGGCATTGGTTCAGCATTATTAGATCAAGTTGTGAAATACGGGTATCATTTAGGCGTAAAACGTATTACTTGGGAAGTGCTCAATTGGAATGAACCGGCTATTATTTTTTATGAAAAAAAGGGTGCCAACATAATGCGCGATTGGAACGTGGTGCATTTAAATGAAAAAGCAATTAAAAATTATATATCTAAACTATAATGCAAGTATTTAAATTTGGTGGTGCTTCTGTAAAAGATGCCAATGGAGTTAAAAATCTGGCTAAAGTACTTCAAAAAGTAGGTCATAAAAAGACCTTAATTGTAGTTTCCGCCATGGGGAAAACTACCAATGCGTTAGAAGTTGTCATTAACAATTATTTTAATAACAAAAAGGAATTACAAAGCTCTTTACAAGAGGTTAAAAAATACCATAATGCCATTCTTTTAGATTTATTCGAAAATGAACAGCATCCCATTTTTAAAAAATTATCCAACTTATTTGATGAGTTGAATAGTTTTTTGAAAAGCAATAAATCACCTGATTATAATTTTGTATATGATCAGGTAATTGGGTATGGTGAATTAGTTTCCACACGCATTATAAGTGGTTATTTAAACGAAATAGGTTTTCAAAATGAGTGGTTAGATGTTCGTGAATTTATAAAAACCGACAATTATTACAGACGAGCCAATGTTAATTGGGAAGAAACCCAAACTTTAATAAATAAAAAATTTAATGCCTCCGTTTTAAATATTACGCAAGGTTTTTTGGGGAGCGACAAAAATAATTTCACAACTACACTAGGTCGAGAAGGCAGTGATTATACAGCCGCTATTTTTGCTTATTGTCTGAATGCAGAAAGTGTCACCATTTGGAAAGATGTTCCCGGTGTTTTAAATGCAGATCCACGTTATTTTGACAATGCGCAATTATTACATAAAATATCTTATAGAGAAGCTATTGAGTTAGCCTTTTACGGCGCGTCCGTGATTCATCCTAAAACCCTGCAACCCCTTCAGCGTAAAGAAATTCCATTATATGTTAAATCTTTTATTAAACCTGAAGAACCTGGGACTAAAGTTGGAAAAGGAATTCCTTTAGACCCCAATATTCCTTGCTTTATAGTTAAGAAAAATCAAGTTTTAATATCCTTGTCTTCTTTAGATTTTTCATATATCGTTGAAGAAAATATCAGTGAAATTTTTAGCTTATTACATTTGTATAAAATGAAGGTTGATGTGATTCAAAATTCTGCTATTAGTTTCTCTGTTTGTGTTGATAATATTTATAATAATTTAGACAAACTATTACATCATTTAAAGGCTAAATTTAATGTAACTTGTCATGAAAATGTATCCTTATATACCATAAGAAATTATTCCGAAACCTCAATACAACAATTAGAAGCAGATAAAACCATTTTGCTTAAACAGTTAACACAGGGTACTGTTCAAATGGTGACTCTTTAATTTTTTTTAAAATAATATTAATTTATCAAGAAAGAACACGTTTAAAACGACTTTAAAATATTAAAGTAAAAAAATAAAAATTTTGATTAGGTTTGCAAGTATGAGAAAACAAGTAGATACTGGCTTAGTTACCGCAAAAGAAGTTGCTAAAGTTATCAATGTTGATAATTATGGCTTCTTAGGCACATTGATTGGTTGGTTGCTTATTAAATTACTTAAAATCTCAACACTCAATAGAATTTACAAGCGTAATAAACATCTTAAGGACCTTACTTTTCTGAATAGTATTTTAGATGATTTTCAAATTAAATTTGAAATACCTGAAGAAGATTTAAAAAGATTGCCCAAAGATGGTGCCTATATCACTATATCTAATCATCCACTTGGTGGCATTGACGGTATACTGCTTTTAAAATTAATGCTTGAACAACGTGCAGACTTTAAAATAATTGCCAACTTTTTGCTTCACAGAATTGAACCATTACAACCATACATCATGCCAGTTAATCCCTTTGAAGACAGAAAAGAGGTTAAATCAAGTGTTTCAGGGTTCAAAAATTCATTGTTACATTTAAAAGATGGTCATCCATTGGGGATTTTTCCTGCAGGAGAAGTATCAACCTATAGAGATGGTAAACTGGTTGTTGACAAACCTTGGGAAGAAGCAGCAATGAAATTAGTTAAGAAAGCTGAAGTCCCAGTGGTTCCCATTTATTTTCATGCTAAAAACAGCAGGTTATTTTATAAGCTTTCAAAAATTAGTGACACTTTAAGAACCGCCAAATTACCTTCTGAATTGTTAACCCAAAAAAGAAGAACAATTAAAGTCAGAATTGGAAAACCCATTTCTGTATCTGATCAAAATGAACATGCCAGTCTTGATGAATTTTGTGACTTTTTGAGAAGAAAAACATACATGCTCGCTAATTCTTTTGAAGATGAACCTAAAATATTAGATAATATTTCTTCTTCTTTAAAGGTTCCCAAAATGCCTAAAAACATTGTAACTCCAATATCCCAGGAGGTCATGGTTAAAGAAGTTGAATCACTTCGAGAAGGGGATTTCAGATTATTGCAAAGCAAAAATTATGAGGTCTTTTTAGCTCAAGCTAATAAAATTCCTAACATTTTGCGAGAAATAGGTAGGCTTAGAGAAATAACCTTTAGAGAAGTTGGTGAAGGCACCAATGAAGCGATTGACCTAGATGATTTTGATGCTTATTACCATCATATGTTTCTTTGGGACGATGAAAGAAAAATCATTGTTGGCGCATATAGAATGGGCCTTGGGTCAAAAATATTTGCACAATTTGGTATTGACGGTTTTTATCTTCAAGATTTATTTAGATTTGAGCCTGAATTGTATAAAATGATGAGTCAGTCCATAGAAATGGGGCGTGCTTTTATTATTAAAGATTATCAACAAAAACCAATGCCGTTATTTTTACTCTGGAAAGGTATTGTTCATATAACCTTACGTTTCCCTGAGCATAAATATTTAATTGGCGGTGTAAGTATCAGTAATCAGTTTTCAAATTTCTCAAAATCACTTATGATTGAGTTTATGAAATCTCATTATTATGATCCATACATTGCTCAATATGTGCATCCTAAAAAAGAATTTAAAGTAAAACTTAAAGACGCGGATAAAGATTTTGTGTTTGATGAAACGGAAGCTGATTTAAACAAGTTCGATAAGTTTATTGACGAAATTGAACCTGGAGCTCTACGATTACCCGTTCTTCTTAAAAAATACATCAAACAAAACGCCAAGTTAGTTGCTTTTAATGTAGACCCGCTATTCAACAATTCTGTTGATGGCCTTATGTATATTAGAATTTCAGACCTTCCTGAAAGTACCGTAAAACCAGTAATGGAAGAATTTCAAGCTGAATTGGAGCGAAAAGTCTCAGAGAATTCCGATGAGAATGCATAATTAGTGCACAATACTTAGATGCTAATCCTAAAACCTCTCCTAATATTTTTAATGTGTTTAAATTTTTAGGGCCTTTTAAAACCAGGGCCTTTTATTAAGTTGATAGGTGTTATAGAATTCATCATCCGATTTTGTTAAATAAATAATACCTTCAACAAGCCCCAAAACACTCATTAACCACCCTGCCATGCCACAAGTAAAGATGCCCAGGATTACGGTGATTACAAGAATAACAATGCCTTCTTTTGTGTATCCTAAAATAAACTTATGCACACCAAACACACCTAATAAAATTGCAAGTACGCCCGCTAATATTTTTTTATTACTTCCTGTAAAGGTTTCTTTTGCGCCTTCTGCAAATTCGGAAGCCGATTCTTTGGCCTCTTCAGTAAATTCTCTGGCTTTGTCTTTAAGGTTCTCGTTTAAATTTTTTTCTTCAGACATGATGTTTTGTTTTTTGGTTTGACAAATAAAAGTAATTAAAAATAACTTTACTTAAGTTTTTACAAATTACCTTAGTAATAAAATAATACCACCAATAGCAGTAACCGCTAAAATAAAACGCCTGTAATGCACATTGGATATTATTTTAACTAAAGCCGCGCCAATAAAAAATCCACCAATAACAACAGGAACCATTACCGAATTTAAAACCAATGATTCGGTAGATACAGTTTTCCATACAAAAATGTGGAAGGGCAATTTAAAAATATTAATGATAAAAAATAGCCAGGCAGCTGTTCCAATAAATTCGTTTTTTGGCAATCGAATCGCTAAAAAATAAATATTCGCCACAGGTCCTGCCAAATTACCTATCATAGTAGTAAATCCGGCTAAAAAACCCATAATCCATGAAAACATCCTACTTTTTGGTATTGCGTTCGATTTACTTTTTTCAGACAAAAACATAAGAATCACAGATCCAATAATGATAATGGCCATCAATTTTTTAAAAATGTTTTCTGAGATATCATTCCCAAGCCAGACACCTACTAAAACCCCAATAATCATCATGGGCAACAATTTCAACACATAGTTCCATTGAGCATGTCGGTTATAATAAATAACTGCTAAAACATCGGCACAAATTAACATAGGAAGTAAAATACCTGTTGATGCTTTCTCTCCAAAAACGAAAGCTAAAATAACAACAATAATAATGCCTATCCCTTTTATGCCTGCTTTTGATAATCCCAGTAAAAAGGTAGCTAAACCAATAGCTAACCATTGGAACCATGATAAATCATACAATTGAAGGATGTCTAAGTAATTCAATATAAATTATAAAAAAGCTTGATCAATAGGTTCCCAAAGCTCTATTTTATTTCCATCATTATCCAGAATCCAACCAAATTTCCCATATTCATATTCCTGCATATCTCCAACAATAGTGACGCCTTCTTCCTTTAAAACTTTCAAAAGTTCCACCAAATTTTCTACCCGGTAGTTAAACATAAAATCTTTTTTTGATGGTTGGTAATACTTAGTGTCTTCAGGAAACGGGCTCCATTGTGTTGAACAATTATTACCTTCTTCATCCTTCCACCAAAATGTACACCCATAATCATCTGTATTAAAACCTAAATGTTTTTTATACCATTCTTTGGTGTCCTTAGGGTTTTTAGTTTTAAAAAACAAACCGCCAATTCCTGTAACTCTTTTTTTCATTTTCTGTATTTTAACTATACGTGCTGATCTAGAAGAATGGCATTGCCGTCGGGATCAAACAGCATGAAACTCGCCGGACCTGAAGTAGATTCATCAACTTCTGACTCCAATTTAAGTCCATGAGATTTAAGATGGTTTTGAATGACCCTGATATCATCAAAAGGGATTTCTTTATTGGCATTTTCATCCCATCCAGGATTAAAGGTTAAAATGTTATTTTCAAACATCCCTTGAAATAAGCCAATAAGCGCATTTCCATTTTTCATGATAAGGTATTTTTTTTCAAGTTGCCCAGCATATACTGTAAAACCAAGCGTTTCGTAAAACTGTTTTGAAGCCTTGATGTCCTTAACACTAAGACTTGCAGAAAATGCTCCTAATTTCATGACTTTAATTTTATTGGTTAGTTAATTATTTTTACTTTTTAAATTGAGATTCATAAATACCAATCCATGCATCCATGGTCATTTTTGATGCCAGTTCACCCAATAAATTATACGGAATATCATCCATGTTTTTAAACCTAATACAGCTTTTACCCATATCTAATTTACGGCTACTATGTTTAGGAAACTCTGCCGTAAACCAATCAAGCAACTCCTTTTTTGCATACATTCCCATATGATAAACCGCTATAAAGTTTTTTTGGGAAGCAATATTTAAAAAGGGTAATGGCAATTCTGGTGTGCAGTGGTAACCAGCTGGATATTTTGAATGAGGCACTACATAACCAATCATACCATAACTCATAACTTCTTCAAAACCCTTTGGTAAATTTGCCTTTATGGTTTCACGTAATTTTTGAATGACCGGTTGCCTGTCTTCAGGAAGTTGTTTTATGTAATCTTCAGGTGAATTGGCTTTGTATTGCATTTAGTAACTTTTAGATTTCTAAAGTTAACAAAATTTATCTTTTATTTTATTGACAATAGTTTGTGCCAGTTTCTCCTTACTTTCAACAGTCCACCCTGCCACATGAGGAGAAAGAATCACATTTTTAGCATCAATTAAATATTGAAAAGCTTCTGGCATATCAGTAGAAAATAAATTCTCAAACGAGGCTTTTTCATATTCCAGAACATCCAATCCGGCCCCAAGTATTTTGCCTGTTTTGAGTGCCTTAACCAAGTCTTTGGTGATTACACTTTTCCCTCGGGCTGTATTAATAAACCAAAATGATTTCTTAAACTGATTTATCCATTGGGCATTAATCATATTCAATGTTAACGGAGTCTGTGGTGTATGCAAACTTAAAACATCTGCCCTTTGTTGTAATTCAAAAAGTGATACTTGTTTCGCATTTTCGTCACCAACATTTTGCTCTATATCATAACATAAAACCTCAACCTCAAAACCTCTTAGCTTTTTAGCAAAGGCTTTTCCCATATTACCATAACCAATAATGCCCACTGTTTTTCCATCAAGTTCAAGGCCTCTATTATCTTCACGTAACCATTTCCCTTCTCTAACTTCAGCATCTGCCTTATTTAGTTTGTTGAACAAAGACAATAACATGCCTAAGGCATGCTCGCCAACCGCATTTCTGTTCCCTTCTGGTGCTGCTATTAAAGTAACGCCTTTTTTTTCGGCATACTCACAATCAATATTTTCTAATCCGGCACCAACGCGACCAATAAATTTTAAGTTTGTGGCAGCATCAAGAAATTGTTTATCAATAGTAAACCGGCTTCTTAAAATAATGCCATCATACTCATGTATTTTAGACTCAATAATTTCTTTTGAAGAAGTATAATCCTCATGATTTATAAAGCCTAAACTATTAAGTTGCTCTATTAATAAATGGTGATTAGTATCTAAATGAAGAATTTTCATTAAAACCCAAGAATCATTTTTGCAATTAAAAAGTACAAGAGAATACCAAAAATATCATTGCTTGTGGTAATAAATGGTCCGGTAGCAACAGCTGGATCAATCCCTCTTTTATCCAAAAAAATAGGAATGAAGGTTCCAATTAAAGCAGCAATAATAATAACTGTAATTAATGCAGCCCCAATAGTTAATGACACTAAATATGATGTTTGAAAAAAGAAATGGCTAATAATTAGTACCACAAGCGCAATGGCAATACCATTAACCAAACCCAATAAAAATTCTTTAAACAATCGTTTTAATAGCTCTCCTTTAATGGTATCATTTGCCAAACCTTGTACCACAATGGCAGAGGATTGTACTCCTACGTTCCCAGCTGTTGCCTGAATTAACGGCACAAAACTTAATAGTATGGCGTAATCTTTTAAGACGACTTGAAAATTAGTAATTATAGTTGCTGCTCCAATACCTCCAAACATGCCTATTAACAACCACGGCAAACGTGCTTTTGTAAGTTCCCAAATACTGTCATCTGCTTCTACATCACTGGTGATACCCGCGGCCAATTGATAATCTTTTTCCGCCTCTTCCTTCATCACATCCACAATGTCATCAATAGTAATACGACCTATAAGCCTTTGATAATTATCGACAACAGGAATGGCTTCCAAGTCATATTTTTGCATCACTTTTACAACATCTTCTGCATCATCATGGACATTAACACTATCCACACTTTTTATATAAATATCAGATATTTTTTCGTCGCTCTTTGCTACAATTAAATCTTTCAAAGACAGCCTTCCAACTAATTTATTTTGTTTGTTTACAACATAAATTGAATGTACACGTGTGACATCTTTGGCCTGACCTCGTATTCTTCTCAAACATCCAGCAACCGTCCAAGTTTCATAAACCTTAACCAACTCTTTCGCCATAAGTCCTCCGGCCGTATCCTCATCATACATCAAAAGCTCCTTAATTTCAGCCTTATGATCTTCATCTTCAATATTGGAAATAACTTCTTGTTGACGATCTTCTGGTAATTCAGATATGATATCAGCTGCGTCATCAGTATCCAGCTCTTCAATTTCTTCAGCAATTTCTTTAGCTGATAGATTTTTTAAAACCTTTTCTCTGTTATCCTCATCCAATTCCATAAGGACATCAGAGGTGGTTTCAGAATCCAAAAGTTTGATGACATACATGGCCTCTTCCAGATCTAATTCATCTAGAATTTCAGCAATATCAGCATAATGAATCTCACTGAAAAGCCTTTGTAGTTCCTTGTCTTTCTTTTGTTCAACTAAAAGTTCTACTTGGTCAATAAGTTCATCACTGAGCTGAAACTGTATGTTCTCCTTTTCTTCTGACAACTTCAAAAATTTATTAGATTTTAAACGTCTTTTTGAATCAAATGTGTCAAGGAAATAAATTCTTGTACACTTAACTGTTCAGGGCGTTTATCAAAGATAACATCTTCTCTTAAACTTTCGCTTAAATTGAATGTTTTTAAACTGTTACGAAGTGTTTTTCTACGTTGCTGAAAGGCCGTTTTTACAACTTTAAACAATAAAGACTCATCACAAGACAAGTTGTAATTTTCCTTTCTCACTAATCTTAAAACGCCCGAATCAACTTTTGGAGGCGGATTAAAAACAGTTGGCGGAACCGTAAATAAATAGTCAGCATCATAGAACGCTTGCGTTAATACTGATAAAATTCCATACACTTTACTGCCTTCCTTTGAGCAAATACGTTGGGCGACTTCCTTTTGAAACATACCTGAAAATTCGGGAATTTGATTGCGCATTTCCAACATTTTAAATACGATTTGAGTGGAGATATTGTAAGGAAAATTTCCAATGATGGCAAAGGATTCTTCCTTAAATATTTCATTGATGTCATATTTTAAAAAGTCCTTTTCTATTACTCTTGGAGCCAAATTGAGAAAGTTAGCTTTTAAAAAATCTACTGATTCAGAATCTATTTCAATGACGTAGGTTGTGATATTTTTTTTAAGAAGATACTTTGTTAAAACCCCCATTCCAGGGCCAATTTCTAAAACTGATTTATACCCTTTTAAAGACAGCGTATCCGCAATTTTTTCTGCAATACTTTCATCATTTAAAAAATGTTGTCCTAGATGCTTTTTAGCTTTAACAGTCATGTTTTGAGATTGGTAAATAATTTATTAGCTCACTGTATACTCATCAATGATCTCTAACTCAGTTCTAAAGGATAATACTTGATCTCCGAAATGTTTAATGGCATCTTGACGTAATGAAGCTGCGTCATTTTTATAATAGGTCTCTAAAGCTTCTCTTGATTTAGCTCTGTATTGAACAGAATAAGTAACACCTCCAAGATCTTCCTTAACTAAAACCTTGGTAAGTTTTGCCTCAGTAAAATAGCCGGTTGCCAACACCTGCGGAATATGTTCTTTCACCCATTCCAGCCATTTTTGATGAATGCTCTCATCAACGTTAGAGGTTACATTATAAATTATCATAATTCTTAATATATTACAAGTCTAATTGTTTTGCAAATAACAGGAGTTCTACATCATCATCAAAAGGTTTTACGTTTTTTTGATAGGTAAATCCTAGTTTCTCTAAAAGTTTTATTGAATTACTATTAATTGGCAATGTGATTGCTAATAATTTCTTCAAATGAAAACGTTTCTTAGCCAGTGTTATAACTGCTAATGAAGCTTCATAGCCAAAGCCCTTTCCTTCAAATTCCGGTAAAAAAGCAAAACCCAAATCAACTTCTTCTAATTGTTCTCTTTTTATTAATCCACAAGTACCTATCGTTTTATTTTCTTCCTTATGATATAATTTGTAAAATCCAAATCCAAATTCGGTATAACTCTTTAAGGTGCCGTTCAACAAATAATCTTCAGCATCTTTCACTGTTTTTAGGTTTCTGTCTCCTATAAATTTTATCCAATTTGGAGTGTTAACTAAGGTTAGAAAAAACGGCGCATCCTCAATAGACAATTCAGATATAATAAGCCTGTTGGTTTCAGCAATGATCATAAAATTATAAGTTTAAAGCATCTCCACGCAAGGCTCTATATCTTTTTCTTGCCTCTATAAAGTAAATACTATCTGTATGATTAAAAACAATATCTTCATATAAGCCTTTGGCTTTTTCTGGCTCAGACAAGTAATTCAAGTATAGGTTTGCTAAAGCAAAAGTGGCGTCATCAACCAAAATCCCTTCTCTATAGTTCATTAAAATATTAGAGTAATTGTTTTCAGCCTTTATATATTCCTTGCTGTTTTCAAATAATTGAGCTTGTTTGAATAACGCTTGGGGTACTATACTTTCTGTTTTATGTTTTTGTAAAATAGAGTCAAGCAATATGATGGCCTCTTTATTTTTATTTTGAAATGCCATTAAATCAGCCTTAGCATATAATTTTAGAGCCACTTGAAGAGAATCTTCATACTTATTATCTGATATTAAAAGTTTTAAATCTAAAGCATCATTAGCAATTAACTGTGAAGTAGATGCTTTTAAAATTTTAAGTTGCGATTCAGCCCAAGTAAAATCACCTTTATAATAACTCGTTTTAGCTACTTTAAAGCGTGCTTCTTGTGAGATTGTACTATTTTTTAGGCTACGCTGTATCTGCGTATAATACACTAAAGCGGTATTAAATTCTTCACGTAAAACATAAATATCTCCCAGCTCTAACTTCACTTGAGCTATTTGTAAATCATTTAATGGTAATTTAAGAGTGTTTTCCAGAAAAGCAGTGGCTTTTGCCGTTTTATTATAATAAAAACCTAAAAAATGGGCATAAGCTATTTGCAAATCTAGGGTTTGTGAAAATGCGCCATATTGGTCAAATAAAGTCAAGAATTTTCCATTAATTTTGTCATAATCCTTATCTGAACTTTCCTTTATTTCTATCTGAAGCAGGCTATAATTAGTTCTAATTAAAGTGTCTAAATCTTGTGCGGTATTAATTAAATAAATCAATATCTCTTTTGCAACAGCATCTTTATTCTCATTAATCGCAATGTTTGCCAATTCAACTATTCTATCAAGACTTTCGGGTTGCCTGTTAAATATGGCTTTTTCTTGAATAAAGGCCTTATCAAAATCCCTTTGTTGAATAAACAACCAACTAAGCATGTTATTCCAAAGAATATTTGGCTCTTGTTGCATTTTTTTCAACAGGATTTTTTTTAGTAAAATATTATTTTCGCTTGTGGCATCCTCACTTATAAAATCATTAATAGCACGTTTAATATTATTTAAAGCAACTTCATTCTTTTGAACAAAATCAATGTAACTCACAAACATTTTTTCAATATCACCCTGCTCACCATAAATCTGAGCCATCTGTAATTTAAAATTAAAATCAGGTTTTAATATCATGGCTTTTTCATAGGTTGCCAAGGCTTCCTTTAATAAAGAATGGGTTTCAAAACTGCGAGAAACATTAAATACATTGTTAACATTTATATCAAGACTTGACATGGCTTTTGAGTAGTAATTATTAGCCATTGTCAAATCATTCTTTAATTGATAATTATACCCTAGTTCAACAAAAAAAGCCGCATAACTAACCTTTTCTATAAGTTTTAATAAAAACTTTTCCGCTTCATCATATTGTTCAAGTTGCTGATAAGAACTGACTATTTGGGTAATATAATTTATATTGTTGGGTGATTGCTCATATAGTTTTTGATATTCAATTAAAGCCTTTTCATAATCCCCATTTTCAAAGTAGTCCTTTGCAAATATATCCGCATCCTGTGCAAATGTATTGGTGCCTAAAAAAAACAGTATGAATAAAATATACCTCATAAGGTAAAGATAACAAATGTGAAGGGTTGATATTGTAAATATTATTATAAAAAAATGCCCGAATAGAATCCGGGCATTTACCAACCTAAATAAATACCTATTAATTTCCGCTAATATTTAAAAACGAAATAATTACTAGATTGGGGACATTTTTCAAACGAAATTAATCCCTATTTATTTACAACTGCAGTGGTTTTATTTTCAGATTTTGTTAATTCAAAATCTGAGAACAAGACCTTGCTTGCAAAGAAAACTAGTAATAAAAGAAGAAAGATTCTTTTGAGATTTTTCATGGTTTAATAGTTAACTAGATTTGGAGCAGCTAACTTCAGAAATAAATATGAAATCTCAAAAAAAATAGTGAAATAATCGTTAAACGACCAATTTTTTTATCACTTTATCGGAAATTACTAAAACGTCTGATTTTTTATGTAATCTAAAGACTACTTTTTGAAATAATAATAGCATTTGAATCAATCAATCAACGAAAACCCGGTATATTTTTGTAATACTTCTGGAATCACAATGCCCATTTCTGTTTGGTAATTTTCTAATATGCCCGCAAGAACTCGAGGTAACGCTAATGAGCTCCCATTAAGGGTATGAGCCAATTCATTTTTTCCATCACTATTTTTAAATCGCAACTTTAAGCGATTTGCTTGAAAGGTTTCAAAATTAGATACTGAAGATATTTCTAACCACCTGTTTTGAGCTGTAGAAAACACTTCAAAATCATAGGTTAAGGCTGATGTAAAACCTAAATCACCTCCGCAAAGACGTAATATTCTATAAGGTAATTTCAGTTCCTGTAGAATGGTTTTAACATGATTTACCATACTATCTAAAGCTTCATAAGATTTGCTTGGATGCTCAATACGTAAAATTTCTACCTTATCAAATTGATGTAACCTATTTAAGCCTCTTACATGAGCTCCGTAACTTCCTGCTTCTCTTCTAAAGCAAGGCGTATAACCAGTAATTCCTATAGGTAAGTCACTTTCATTAAGCAATACATCTCTAAAAATATTAGTTCCAGGCACTTCTGCAGTTGGAATTAAATATAAGTTATCTTCTGTTACATGATACATTTGGCCTTCTTTATCAGGCAATTGCCCTGTTCCAAAACCAGAAGCTTCATTTACAAGGTGTGGCAACTGATATTCTGTGTAACCTGCATCCGTATTTTTATCTAAAAAATAAGTGATTAAAGCACGCTGAAGCTTCGCTCCTTTTCCTTTATATACAGGAAACCCTGCACCCGTAATTTTATTACCTAATTCAAAATCAATAATATCATATTTCTTGGCCAATTCCCAATGCGGCAATGCTCCTTTATGCAAAACAGGAATAGCACCTTCTTTATAAACTTCCTCGTTATCTTCTTCAGAACTACCTGAAGGAACTATGGCCGCAGGCACATTAGGTATTTTATATAACAACTGGTTTAATGTCTCAATCTTATTGTTTAATGATTCATTAAGTTCTTTTGTGGTTTCTTTAATTTGTCCTGTTTTTTCTTTTAAAATATTGGCTTTTTGAGTTTCGCCAGATTTAAACAAGCTGCCTATTTCTTTAGATAATGTGTTTGATTCTGCCAGTAAACTATCCAACTCGGTTTGAATGCGTCTTCGGTCTTCATCTAATGAAATAACGTCGTTAATTAAACCTGAAGCATCAAAATTTCGTTTTGCTAATCCTGCAATCACCAAATCTTTGTTTTCTCTAATAAACGGTACTTGTAACATCTTTTAAAATTTAAGTGACAAATTTAGGGAATTACTAAGAATTTTCGCTTTGTTTTTAAGGCAAAATCCAATTAATTAAAGCTTGTTTTTTATATAGTTAAGCGATGTTTGTTGATCTTTTGATAATTGTTTCATTAATGCCTCAACAGAATTAAATTTAATCTCATCACGAAGACGATGCAACAAATTAATTTGAATGTTCTTATTATAAAGATCTTGATTAAAGTTAAAGAAATGCACTTCAATGCTTTCCTTTATACCATGAACTGTCGGGTTCATTCCAATATTTAGCATCCCGTAAATTTGCTGGTTATTGATTAGTGAGCGAACTACATAAGACCCTTGTTTAGGAATCAGTTTATAGTCTTCCTTTATATGAATATTGGCCGTTGGAAACCCCAATTGCTTACCCAAACCTTTGCCTTTAATTATGGTTCCGCTCAACATAAAATCATATCCTAAATACTTATTTGCTGTTTCTATATTCCCTTCATGTAATGCTTTTCTGATTTTAGTGGAACTCACCGCAACATCATCAATATCCTGAGCAGAAATTTCCTCAACCTCAAAATTATATAGGGCACCAAAAGTCTTTAAATCTTCAATATCAGCATTTCTATTTCTTCCAAATCTGTGGTCATAACCAATAATCACTTTTTTAGCGTGAAGTTTATCAACCAAGATTTTTTTTACAAAATCTTCTGCGGAAAGTCTTGAAAACTCATTGGTAAATTTTTTAATAAGTAGAAAATCTAATCCCAGATTATCAATAATATGGGTTCGCTCATCAATAGTATTAATAAGTTTTATTTTAGCCTCTTTTTGCAAAACCATTCTTGGATGCGGAAAAAAAGTAAGAATTACCGATTTTAAATTATTGGCTCTCCCGGTATTAACTAATCGTTTTATAATTTTTTGATGACCTATATGAACTCCATCAAAAGTACCAATAGTCACTACCGTATTCTCATTAGATTGATATGATTCTATACTACTAACATTCCCCATAAAAACGCTTCATTGCTAATCTGAGTAAAAAAAGCTAAATTTGTTATAAATAGCTAATTGAATTTGCCCTAAACAAAAACAAATGAAAGCAAAACTACATTATGTTTTCACATTGACAATATTTTTAATTGCCTTTTCAGCATTTGGTCAAAAATCTTGGAAAAAAATTGAATCTCCAAAAAATCCTGAACTGATAACTAAGCTAAAATTAGATAAAAGTAAAGTTGCTTTTTTCGAACTTGAAATAACCTCATTTAAGGAAAATTTATCCAGAGCCAATTTAAAAACCCTTGGAAACAAACAAAGTGAGACCATTATAGAATTACCTTCTGGTCAAGGAAAATCAGAAGCTTTCAGAATTTATGAAGACCCTGTATTTTCACCCACTCTTGCCGCTAAATATCCAAATATAAAATCCTATGTTGGTTTTAGTGTTAACCATGCTGGCACTAAATTACGCATGAGCGTATCGCCTCAAGGCGTGCAAACCATGCTGAAAATTGATGATAAACCAACTTTGTTTATGCAACCTGTTTCCAGAAATTCAAATGTCTATGTTTTGTATAATGACGATTCAAAAAACAATCTGTCCGATACATTTGAATGTAAAACTATTGAAGATTTAAATAAGGCGTTTAATTCTAAAAGCTCCAAAAGTTTAGTTGATGAAGGCGGTGCCAATAATAAAACTTTACAAAAATTCAGAATTGCTATTTCTGTAACTGGAGAGTATACAGCCTATCATGGCGGAACTGTTCCGGGTGCTTTAGCGGCAATTAACGCCACCTTAAGCCGAGTTAATGAAGTATTTGAAACCGACATGGCTGTTAAATTTGAACTGGTTGACGCCACACAATTAATTTATACTGATGCCTCAACAGACCCTTATTCTCCGGCAAGCATAGGAGTTGACGGCGCTTGGAGTACTGAATTGCAAAGTACACTAAATACATTACTGGGTAATCCAAATTATGATATTGGCCACTTATTTGCTGCAAGCGGTGGTGGTGGTAATGCGGGTTGTATTGGTTGTGTTTGCGTGAATAATCAAAAAGGCAGCGCTTACACCTCCCCGGCTGATGCCATTCCAGAAGGGGATTCCTTTGATTTGGATTTTGTGACTCATGAAATAGGTCATCAAATGGGAGGCAATCACACTTGGGCTTTTGATGTAGAAGGCACTGGTGTCAATTCTGAACCTGGGAACGGATCTACCATTATGGCCTATGCCGGAACAGGTGGAGCTGATGAAATACAATTACATAGTGATGACTATTTTCATTACCATAGCATCAAACAAATATTAGCAAACTTAAATACAAAAACCTGCCAGACTACCAGTATTATTTCCAACAATCCGCCTAGTGCCAATGCAGGTAATGATTATCATATTCCACCAGGAACCGCTTATGTTTTAAAAGGTTCAGCTACAGATCCGAATGGAAGTGATAACCTAACTTATTGTTGGGAACAAACGGACAGTGGGGTCTCTAATTATCTAAATTTTGGACCAGAATTAGCTACCGGTTCCATGAATAGATCTTTACCTCCTTCCGCTTCACCTAATAGATATATCCCCCGTTTTAGCAGCGTTTTAGCAGGTAATACCACACAAACAAATCCCACTTTGGGAAGTGATTGGGAAACTGTTTCAACGGTTGCCCGAACCTTAAACTGGGCGTTGACGGTGAGAGACAGAAACCCATTAAATGCGGTTGGAGGACAAAGCAGTTTTGATACTATGCAAATCACTGTTGAAAATGTAACGCCTTTTACAATTCAAAATCCGGTGTCTTGGGCACAAGGAAGTACAGTGCCTATTAATTGGGTGGTTGGACAAACATCTAATCCTACCATTAATTGTCAAAATGTATCCATTAAATTATCGACCGATGGGGGCTTAACATTCCCAATAACTGTAGCAAACAATACCCCTAATGATGGTGTATTCTCGTATACAGTTCCTGCTATTTCTGACACCTCAAATGCAAGGATAATTATTGAAGCAATCAATAATATTTTTTATGATATTTCTGATTTTGATTTTACTATTTCACAAAATCCAGATTTTTTTATTGTTGAAAAGTCACTTGATCCAATAACTTGTGGTGCCACCTCAGCAACCTACACTTTTGATTATGTTGCGGCCAACGGGTTTTCAAATAACACCACTTTTAGTGCTTCAGGACTGCCTTCTGGAGCTACGGCTGTTTTTTCACCAACTAATTTAAGCAGTTCAGGCACTTTCACCTTAACGATAACTAATTTAACCACAGCAGGAGATTATACTTTCAACGTTTCAGGCACATCTGCTTCAATTACAAAAAACATATCCGTTAATTTACCTTTTTACAATGGCATCTGTACATCTATTGCTAACAATGATTTTAATACAAGTACGACTCTGGTTAAAATTGGCGCTATTAATAATGTATCGGCAAAACCTTCTGGTTATAGCGATTACACTTACCTTTCAACAAACGTTAATAGATCCAGTCCCTATAATTTAACAGTTAATGTAAATACAGATGGTAATTTTACAACAAGGAGTATGGCCTGGATTGATTGGAACCAAAACTGTAGTTTTAATGATCCTGGTGAAGTATATGATTTAGGAACCGCGACTAATGTAGTCAATGGAGCCACATCAAATTCTCCCTTGTCAATTTTAGTTCCTGTTAATGCCGTTTTAGGGAATACCGTGATGCGTGTATCAACAAAATATGATACGGCTGCCGGCTCTTGTGAAGATGGTTTTGATGGTGAAGTTGAAGATTACAGCATTAATGTTTTACCCACCTTAGCTGTTGAAGAATTTGGTTTTGAAAATTTTAAGGTTTTTCCAAACCCAAATAATGGGACTTTTATGATTCAGTTAAATGGCTCACTTGAACGAAATATCATTATTGAACTTTTTGATATTAGAGGAAGAATCATCCTTACTAAATCTTTCCAAAATGTTGGTGATTTTAATCAAGAAATACAATTAAACCATGTTCAATCCGGAATGTACATTTTAAATGTGAATGATGGTTTAAGAAAATCCTCCAAAAAACTGATAATAAACTAATCATAAAAAAAGGAAAGCGAATTGCTTTCCTTTTTTTATTTTCCGTTATAAGTGTTCATCGCCATATTGATGCCTTCTAAAACAAACGACTTAATAAGCTTGACTGAGGTATCCAAACGTTCTTTAAGTTTTTCATATTCTTCAGAACTCCATTCTCCCAAAACGTAATCTACTTGCCTGCCTTTGCTAAAAGCATCACTAATTCCAAATCTAAATCTATTATAATTGGTTGTTTGCAAGGTTTCCTGAATATCCTTTAAACCATTATGACCGCCATCACTGCCTTTAGTTTTAAGTCTTATATCCCCAAATGGCAGGTTCAAATCATCTGTAATAACCAGTAGGTTTTCCAAAGGAATGTTTTCTTTAGTCAACCAATATAACACTGATTTTCCGCTCAGATTCATAAAGGTACTTGGCTTCAAAAAAATCAGCATTTTTCCCTTTAATTTAAAAGTGGTCAAATCTCCCAGTTTTTGGGTTTCAAAAATTAAATTTTCTTGTTCAGCAAAAGCATCCAATACTTTAAATCCAATATTATGACGGGTATTAGCATATTTCTCGCCAATATTACCTAATCCTACAATTAAATATTTCTTCATAGTATTCTGTTCTTCTATGTGCTTAGGAACTTTGAAAAGATTATTTAAAAACGTCCACATAAAAGAATAATTTCTGGTAAAAATAAAAAAGCATCCTGAATATTACAGAATGCTTTTCCTTTTTTAATTTTAAGAAATTTTATTCTTGAGTAGCCTCTGGTGCTTCTGCTGTTGCTCCTTCAGCTGCTGCTGCTGCTTCTGCTTCTTCTTCATCATGAGCCTCTACCGTAGCTCTTGAACGTCTTACTTGGCAAACTACTGTGTTATCTGGATGCATAAATTTATACGCCTCATTTTCTAAAGCTGTAATATAAAGTTTTCCACCTATTTTAAGAGGTGTTATATCAACCTCAATAAAATCTGGCAAATTAGCAGGTATTGCTTTAATACGTAAATTTCTTTGGTTTTTACGCAATACTCCTCCATTTTTAACCCCACGTGAATTCCCAACAAAAGTTAATGGAATACTCATGGTGATTTCTTTATCGTCATATAATTGATAAAAATCTACGTGCATAATTTTATCAGTAACAGGATTAAACTGTATGTCTTGTAAAATTGCATTGTAGGTTTTACCATTTTCTAAAGCAATCACAACTGTATGCGCATTAGGCGTGTATACAAGTTTGGTGAAAGCTAATTCTTCAACATGAAAATGAACTGGCTTATCTCCTCCGTATAATACGCAAGGAACCTGACCAGCATTACGTAAGGCTTTTGATGCTTTTTTGCCTACGCTTTCTCTTTGAGATCCGTTAAGTGTAATTGATTTCATTTTTATTTATAATTGTTTATTAATACTCACTTTTCATACCTAAAGTCTTAAAACTTCAGGAAATATTTTTACATAATAAATTTTGAACTAATAGATCTATTATATTGTACGTTGTGCATCACACTAGCAAACAAATCAGCACAAGTTAATACTCTAATTTTATCACTTTTTTGTTTAAGTGGAATAGAATCTGTCACTATTAATTCTTGTAATTTGGAATTTTCTATGTTTTCATAGGCATTTCCAGATAAAATAGGATGTGTGCAAATGGCTCTGACGCTAAGGGCACCACGTTCCATCATTAAATCAGCTGCTTTTGTTAAAGTTCCAGCTGTATCTACCATATCATCTACAAGTACCACATTTTTTCCTCTAACATCACCAATTAATTCCATGTGCGAAATTACATTTGCTTTAGCGCGTTGCTTGTAGCAAATAACCACATCACATTCTAATGCTTTTGAATATGCATAGGCCCTTTTTGAACCTCCCATATCAGGAGAAGCAATCATTAAATTATCAAGTTTTAAACTTTTCACATAAGGAAGAAAAATAGTGGATGCAAATAAATGATCTACAGGTTTTTCAAAAAATCCTTGAATTTGATCCGCATGCAAATCCATGGTAATAATTCTTGTAGCTCCTGCTGCTTCAAGCATTTTAGCCACAAGTTTTGCCGCAATTGGTACTCTTGGTTTGTCCTTTCTGTCTTGTCTTGCCCATCCAAAATAAGGTAATACTGCTGTAATATGTCTTGCTGAAGCCCGTTTAGCCGCATCAATCATCAACAACATTTCCATTAAATTTTCAGGACCAGGATTGGTAGACCCTATTATAAAAATTCGTGTCCCTCTGATGGATTCTTCATATGACGGTTGAAACTCACCATCACTATATTTAGAGGTTATTACATTACCAAGCTCTGTACCATAAGCATTTGCTATTTTTTGAGCAAGTTCTATACTTTGAGTACAAGGAAAAATCTTTGCTTCGGTAATAATGTATGACATAGTTAAAATGTTGTTTATTAGTATATAACAGTACCTAATTTTAAACGAGGTGCAAATTTAGAAATTTATTTTAACCTGATTAACATATTCTAAGCTATTTTTAAAGAAAATACGGAAAATATATTTATTTTTGCTATCCAAAATTGCTCAAGTGGCGGAATTGGTAGACGCGCTGGATTCAAAATCCAGTACTTTCGGGTGTGTGGGTTCGATTCCCACCTTGAGTACAAGTCGAACCTTCAACTTTTTTAGTTGGAGGTTTTTTGTTTTTATAAATCTTCTGTCAAATTTTCTAAAAACTCCAATATTTGAATCGATAATAGGTCAATGTTGTGTACAATTAGAACCTTCAACCTTTCTTGGTTGGAGGTTTTATAGTTTATATTTTCTCTAACAATTTTTTCAAAAAATTCAAGTTTTTAAATTGAAGTTATGTCAATTTAGTTCTGTAAAAGCAAGTATTATGCTTCGGTTACTTTAAGATTTCGATTGTAATTTAAATTGAAAGAATATTTTAATTTCTTCGGATATTTTGTTTTTAACTATTTGAGGAATTTTAATATCAAAATCAGAACTTTTGACCTCAAAATTTCCAGACATTTTTATTGCATCTGAATCTCGAATAATGGTTACTTGAATATCTTCCATCTTTTTTGTTTTGCCATGGAAATATAATTCACCAATTAATTGAAATTCTTTTTGAGATGAAATAACATTGGAAGAGAAATCTTTTATAATTCCTTTAAAAGTTGCTTTCGGATATTTATCTGATTCCGCATAGTTTTCGTTAAAATGTTCTTCCATTAAAGCATTTTTAAATCTAAAACCCTTTACTAAAATTAATGTGGCAAATTCTCCATTTTCTATATTTAATATAGAAGTAACGGTATTTGTATTTGCACTTACTTCTTCAAATGAAGGTACCGATGCTTCAAAATTCACAGTACCAGTTTTTGTTATATACTTTGTTTGACAAAATGAGTTAAATGCTATAAATACAGCCATTAAGAGTAATCGTTTCATGATATATGCATTAAATAAAAATTTATTTTAATGTTTTAATTTTCTAAAAAACCTTGATCTTTCCATTGCTGTATTAAATCTCTGTTATTTTGTGACATTAATCCTGCTTGTGGCATTGGGTTATTTGCATTATTTATTCTTTCTATTAGTCCTCTAGTATCAACTGCATTTTTCACTTCGCTATAAGTTGTTAAGGACATAGGAGCACTGTTTGTAGTAGGATTTCCATGACATGAGGTACAATTACCACTCATAATAGATTTAATATGACTATTGTAAGTGATATTTGTTGAATTATTAGGGTTTGGATCAGGATTATTAGAACTTGGTGTCGTTGGGTCATCATCACTTCCAGAACAACCAAATAGTAACAGTGTAACCACAATTAATGAAATAAGATTTTTTGAATTCATAGCATATTTATTTAAAGTTATTTTTTTTAATTTTCTAAAAGACCATCATCTTTCCATTTAATTATTTGGTCTATTAAGTTTTGAGGTAATCTTGGGCCACCAAAGGGCATGGCATCTTGGCTTCCAACCTGACTTGAGATACGATAAATCAAATTGTTATTAAGAACCGCATTTTTAACGTTGTCATATGTTAATAAAGGAGTATTCGCTCCATTTAAGGGTGGACTTTGATGACAGTTGATGCAATTGTTGTTAATGATAGCTTTTATATCATAATATGTTGTTATTGTTGCTATTGGTCGTTCATCAATCAAATCACTTTCACTGGCATTTGTGCAATTGAATAGAAAAAGAATAATCAAGACAATTTTTATAAATATTTTTTTCATAACAAATTCTTTTAAAATACTCGACTTAAATTAAAGCCAAAATAAATATTACCATCTGACCAATCACCAGAACCTTGTCCAAGAAAACCATTAGTATTCATTGGTTGAGCATTGGTGAAATGCATCTGAAAAACATGACCTCCAGTTTCTAAATCAAACCCTATAGATAATGGATTCTTAAAGGGAGAATTATCAGCACGATTTAAATGCCAACCATAATCTGCATTAATAGACCAATGCTTTCCCAGTTTATATCTTCCACCAAACCCTAACGCAAATTGGGAATTATTTTGTTCGTCAATAAGAACATAGTTATCATGAAAAAAAGTTGGGGCTAATTCTAGACTAAAAGAGGTGTTTATTTTTCGTGAAATTAATAATTGAGCCGTATAACCTAGACGATGTTTAAATTCTAATTTTGGTAAGTTGTCTTTATCGAGAGCGGTGTTAATTAAAATAGCATTAAATCCAACAATTGTAAATGGAAACCCATTTTTTTCTTGTCTTAAAATTCGGTATTTCAATGATGATTCATAAATTTTTTGAAAAGAACTTCTTGATACACCAATATTAAGCCCATCAGAAATACCAAAGACAAAATTTAACCTGGTAACTGCATCATCCAATCCAAAAAATGTATTGAAACCATTCTCAATGGTTCCAAATCTATGAGACACAATAAAGGTAAATTCATCCTTTGCCACCAACTTAGTAGATTCAAAATTAACTATTTTTAAACCTTTAAATGTTGC
The DNA here is from genome assembly GCA_024643405.1 of Flavobacteriales bacterium. Classification (GTDB taxonomy): domain Bacteria; phylum Bacteroidota; class Bacteroidia; order Flavobacteriales; family Flavobacteriaceae; genus Yeosuana. The sequence goes on from JAHENA010000004.1 coordinate 81,136, forward strand.
GATTTCATATTGTTTTCCAGTGGAGTCTGTATCAATTTCATTTAATAAATTATCTTGTGAAAAGACAAAAACTGGAAAAAGTATAAGCACTAAATATTTCATAAGTTAGGTTACAATTAATTATAGTTTTATGAATCTCTTAGTATGACTAATGTCTAAAGAGCTTACTTTTATAAAATACAAACCTTTGTTTAGTTTTGATATGTCAATAGTGTTTTCTAAGGAATGACTTGAATAGATCACATGACCCAATAAGTCAAATATTAAAATGGATTTAATATCAATTCCGTTTGGCATTTGCAGAGAAAGTTGTTCATAAGCAGGATTCGGGGAAATTGAAAAATTCTTAATGGAATATTCTTCAATACCCAATGGGTTTTCAACTGTTATAGTCCCAGCCATAGTCAAAGGATGAAAACCACATTTGTATGGGTTTGTCCCTACTACATTAAACGTATAGATATAAGAACTTCCTAAGCCCGTTTTTGTTCCACTATTAAATGTTTCTGTACTACCGACTTCACTTTGAACAGTATGAGAGAAAATGTCTGTCCAAGTCCATCTAACTTTATCACCTACATTAATTGTTAAATCAATATTGGTTCCAATTCCCATTTCCCAATCAAGGTCATAGGTTGTTTGTGCTTGTACTCCAAACGAGATAAATACAAGTAAAAGTAATGCTGTTTTCATAATTTTAATTTTTAAGGATTATTAATTAATGATATTGCACTGGTCTAATTTGATTTGTTCTAATAAATCATCATAGCCTATAAACCGTCCTTTAATTTTGATTTGGGAATTATCTTTTAATTGAATGCTAATGTTTGTATTAAACTGACAGAAAACTATAGAATCCAAAGTGATTGTGTTTTCAGATCGATCGGAAATTTTACCAATAACCTGAATGGTTTTGTTTAAATATTTCGTTTCTGAATTAACAGGGTCAATTGAAAATTTATTTAATATTTCAACTGAGGTAACATTGTATTCAGCTTTTTCCTTATTTATATCTCTATGATTTTGATATATATAGTTATAGGTTAGTATTGAAATTATGGCCAATACCGCTAATAATATCCAATTTCTCATAATGGGTTGGGTTGGTTAAATAAGCTGCTTCAGCATTTACACTGAAGCAGCGAAGTGCTAGAATTAAATCAAAATCTTGATTTAATAGATGAAATTTTCTTTTTCATAAGGATTTCTACTAGCTTACATTTTTTCAAAAATTAAATTGTCTGTGTCGCCATTTCCACCACTTATGTGAATCAATTCAATTTTGGTAGTTGTTCTCATTACAATTTCCCAGTCTTCAGATAATTCACTGAAATTTGCAGGTGAAAGAAAGTAAATATTAAAATCAATATCATCAGAATTGGTACTGTCGTCATTACTGTTGCTGCTATCAGTAATAGACCATGTGCCAATAACAATATTTGAACCATTGTCTGCAGTTAATGAATTGTCCGCTCCAAAAGTGAAACTAAAACCGCTAAAATTATTGGTTTCATCTTGGCCCGAATCAACATAATTTGAAATTATCCATGTTTCAGATTGTACCAACGTTTCTATCTCTTGAATAGTTTGACTATTGTTATTAGAATTCATGTCGTCATCTGATGAACATGTTGATGACATTAATGAAAAACTTAACAAGGTTAACAAAGGGTAAATAAAATTCTTTTTCATAGCATTTTTTTTGGTTTATTTATAATTTCATCTTAGTTGCAACTATTTTTATAACGCATTCTATCACTATCACCTACTCTTAAATCAATTTTACTTTCTGAATATTGAGAAATTTCATGTAATATCCAGTTATTATTACAATAGGGTAAATCTGGGACGTTGATCATTACAATTAAATTATTCGCAGATCCAGTAGCTGTCCAGGTGCCATAATCTGTATTGGCTCCATAGTAAACAGAGACTGTTCCATCTGCAAAAAAATTGAAGATATAACCATCATAATAATTATCGTAATTTCTATTGTATCGTTCTAATTTGTCAATAGTCCAGTCTGAGCAAGATATTAATAATGTTTCCAATTGTTCAGTATTGCAATCATCACAGTCGTCATCATTGTAGTCATAATCATCGTCTTCATCACAATCATTTTTATGAGCATTAATGGCGTTTTCAAGCTCGTTTAAATTATTAATAACTATTAGCGAGCCATCTACCAACAAAACATTTATAGGAAAGTTAATAGTGACAAGAAAATTACTATTTAAGTATTTAAAAAATTCAATGAAATCAATATCAGAATTGAACGAAACAGTATCGATAATCTCGTTATCTTTATTAAACACTGATGCTGTAATTGGATATTGAAAATCAAGACATTCTATATCATTATCAGGTTCATTTTCACCGTTGCAGTTGCTGGAATAGTTGCTTAGTTCAGAAGAATTATTTATTATTATTTCAGAAAAATTTTCAAGTGTAATAGTGATAGGATAAGAAATAATTAAAGTGTCAAGGTCATCATCAGACTCGTCAAAAATATATTCAACAATTAAATAATCATTTTCAGATTCTATTGTAACGCTTATTCCATTAGCAGTAACATTAAATGGGAATTTAATATTAAAACAATTAGCTTTATCAATAATATTATCTTTGGAACCATCATTGGATGTTGTGTTTTGAATTAAATTAGCGATTGTGGAATTAGCAACTAATACTTCATCTGTAGGTGCTTGAACAAATTCAATTTCCTCTTTACGACAAGAGGATAATATGAACAATATGATTAAGCTAAAGTTTAAACTTTTTCTAATGAATATATTAATAAATATTGCCATATGTATTCGTGTCTTTTTAAATAAAACAACTTAATACTAAAATCTCCTGATTTTTTTTTAATTTTTTTTTTAATCTTGTTTTAGGTGTTTGAAAAATTAAAGGTTAAAATATTTTGATAGGATTAAGTATTGTAAATCATTTATATTGTATAAAAGAATAATTATATATTTAAAGAATAATAAAAAAAAGTTTGTCACCAGAAATTAACAAACATATTTGTGAAGAAGATGTATTTGAGAGTATTTATAAAAAATACTCTAAGGATTTGCACGATTATTTATACTACAAATATGGAGAGAAGTTTAGTCCAAGAGATAAGACTCAAGAAGCGTTTATTAAACTTTGGGACAATTGTAAGAATGTAACTTTTAGCAAAGCAAAGTCTTTTCTGTTTACAGTTGCAAATAATTCAATGCTTAATGAAATCAAGCATCAAAAAGTGGTTTTAAAATATCATCAAGAGAAGCAACAAGATTATACTAATGAATCACCTGAGTTTATTTTAGAAAAGAATCAATTTTTACAACGATATCAAAAGGTGTTAGAAAACTTAAGTGAAGAATATCGTGTTGCTTTTTTGTTAAATAAAGTAGAAGGAAAAAAACATAGCGAAATAGCCAAACTTTTAGGAGTTACTCAAAAAGTGGTTGAGTATAGAATTTATAGTGCCTTCAATATCTTGAAGAAGGAGTTAGAAGGATTTAAAATAAAATAGTCAGGAGATTTTAGTTTGAAGTTGTTATATATTAAAGTTAAGGATACATGGATAAAGATGACTTAATTAAAAAATGGTTAAAAGATGAACTTACTGATTCTGAAAAAGAAACATTTAGTAAGTTGGATGATGCGGAATTAAACGAATATATTATTGATAATGCACATTATTTTAAAGCCTCTCATTTTTCAGAATTGGATAATTTTAATTCGTTTAGTACTCAATATAAATCAACAAAAGGTTTAGTAAAAAAATTAAATTGGTTTAATCCTTTTTTGAAAATTGCAAGTGTTATTGTTATTGGCTTAGGCATTTATTTAACATTTTTCACAAGTACAAATACTTATATAGAAACATTAGCTAGTGAAAAAACTGTTATGGAACTTCCAGATCATTCAAAAGTTGAATTAAATGCACTATCTTCAATTGAATTTAATACCAAAGACTGGAAAGATAATAGGGTTCTAAAACTCAATGGAGAAGCCTATTTTGTTGTTGCCAAAGGAAAAACATTTGATGTTAAAACCAATAGCGGAATTGTAACTGTAGTTGGTACACAATTTAATGTAAAACAACGTGATAATTATTTTGAAGTCAAATGTTTTGAAGGCGTAGTTAAAGTAATTTCTGATACAATATCAAGAAAGTTATTAGCTGGAGATACCTATCAAATTTTAAATGGTAAATTCACTGAAGGTAAAACCCTGGAATCTTTACCAAGATGGAAAGAAAACATTAGTGATTTTGACGCTATTCCATTGAAAGAGGTGCTTTTGGAATTAGAAAGACAGTATAATATTCAAGTATCCTTTAAAAATGTAGATAGCAATAGATTGTTTACTGGAGCATTTGTTCATAATAATCTTGATAACGCCCTAATTGCCATTACTCAACCAATGAATATGACCTATGAATTGAGTTCTTCAAACTTGGTAATAATTCATGGAAAAAAGAAATAAAAAAATATCATTTTTTTTTATTCTTATGCTTCTTATTATTTGCAGCACCTATGCTCAAAAAAATGCCAATAAGCAAGAATCATTAGTTCAGGTTATAAATATTCTTGAAGAACAATATCATATTCAATTTAATTATGCCGAAGATACTATTGATGGTGTTTTTCTCCAAGTGCCTAATAAAAACCTTTCACTTAAAGAAGTCTTAAATTATTTGGAAAATAATACAAATCTTTTATTTACTATCCTAAGTGATAGTATTGTTCTTGTAAAACCTAAAGAGGGTATTGTACTTTGCGGTTATTTAAAAGATAAAGATAATTTAATGCCCTTAGTTGAGGCATCTATTCAATCTTTTAACAGCTCAGCAATATCAGATGAAAATGGTTTTTTTCAAATTAAAATTGAAGATTTTATACAGCCAATTACCATTCGGTATTTAGGTTATAAAACCGTTATCAAGTCATTTAGTCAATTTTCTAAATCTGAGTGTAACGATGTTTTTCTGTTTCCAAATGTACAATCATTATCAGAAATTGTTATTTCAAATTATATTACAAGTGGAATTAATAAGATAAACAATGGTTCTTACGAAATAAATTTTTCTGATTTTGATATTTTACCGGGATTAATTGATAACGATGTTTTGCAATCAATTCAAGCATTTCCAGGTATTATGAGCATTAATGAAACGGTTTCAGATATCAATATTAGAGGAGGAACTCATGATCAAAATCTGATCTTATGGGATGGTATAAAAATGTATCAATCAGGTCATTTTTTTGGCCTAATTTCTATGTATAACCCACAAATAACTCAGAAGGTATCCATACTTAAAAACGGAAGTGATGTTATTTATACCGATGGTGTTTCTGGAACTATAAACATGCAAACCGACAAAAACATTAACACTAAATTTAAAAGTAATGTTGGTATTAATTTAACCGATTTTAATGGTTTTGTCGATGTTCCTCTTGGAAAAAAATCATCTATTCAAATTGCCGCAAGAAAATCAATCAGTGATTTTTTTAAAACACCAACATATAATGAGTTTTTCGATAGAATTTCTCAAAACACTGAATTAGAAAATAATACAACTACTATTACAAACACCGATAAATCCTTCGATTTTTATGACACTTCATTACGATGGATATATAAAATTAGTGGGAATGATGAATTGCGGATAAATTTTATTAATGTGTCTAATGAACTCGTGTTTAATGAAAACGCCATTATTGATGACGTTGAAAAATCCCGTGAAAGTAGATTAACTCAAAATAGTATAGCTGGAGCTTTGTATTATAATCGTAATTGGAACAACAAACTTAAAACCACTTTTGAAGCCTATGAAACTGACTATAAACTAAGAGCAGTAAATGCTAATATAATCGATTCTCAACGGTTTTTGCAAAAGAATATAGTTTCTGAATCGAGTATAAAATTAATAGCTGACTTTAGATTAAATAAATGGTTGGATTTAATTGGAGGTTACCATTTTGTAGAAACGGAAGTTACCAATTTAGATGATGTAGATGTTCCATTATTTAAACTTTTAGTTTCTGAAGTTTTAAGAACACATGGGGTTTTTACAAAAATAGCATATAAATCTATAAACAATAATACTAATTTAAATTTAGGGTTTAGGTACAATTATATTGACAAGTTTAGTAAATCTATTTGGGAACCCCGATTTAGTTTTAGTCAGCGATTTTTAGAAGATTTCACCTTTGAAGTTTTAGGGGAATTTAAGCATCAAAACACTTCTCAAATTATAAATTTTCAAAATGATTTTTTAGGAATTGAAAAACGTAGATGGCAATTGTCCAACAATAACGATATTCCTATAATAACAAGTAAACAAATTTCAATTGGAACAAGTTTTAGTCGTAATGGTTGGTTGGTAAGTGTTGAAGGATATTATAAGAATGTTAAAGGGATTACAACTCAAAGTCAGGGATTTCAAAATCAATATGAATTTGAAAAAAAATCTGGAAGTTATCGAGTAACAGGATTAGATTTACTTTTAAGAAAGAGCATAGATAGATTTAACATGTGGTTAAGTTATTCTGCAATGAACAATGATTATATATTTAAAGATTTGGAAGCAAATTCGTTTAGAAGTAACTTCGATATATCTGATGCTATTTCAGTCGGAACTGCCTATACCGCGAAAAACATTAAAATAGCAGCTGGACTTAATTGGCATAAAGGAAGGCCGATTACTGGACCTCTAAAGGGCAACGAAATTGTTGATGATGAAGTGAATTATGATGCTACAAATAGTAAGTCTCTTGAAGATTATCTAAGAGTAGATGTATCGGTACTTCATGATTTCAAAATAAGTAATAAAGCTAACGCAAAATTTGGTATTTCTGTCTGGAATTTACTCAATAAAGAAAATGAACTTAATAACTTTTATAGAGTGAATAATGAAGTTATAAACGAAACTCAACAAATATCTTTAGGAATTACTCCAAATGCTGTTTTTAGATTGATTTTTTAAAGTTATTCATAAAAATAATCATCTTAAACATCTATTGCCTAT
>JAHENA010000041.1 GCA_024643405.1 Flavobacteriales bacterium
AACAATAGATACTCATTTAACAGATGATAAATTTTGTACTTTTATATTAATTATGAGATAATCATATCTTTTAATTTTTTATATACTATAATATGCCTATTCCGGCTCCAAATAATTCCAACATACAGGGTTTAACCAACGCAGAAGTTGAAACTTCAAGAGTAAAATACGGCAGTAACGTTTTAAGTTCTAAAAAAGACAACGCCTTTTTATTAGCAATAAAAAACATTTTAAAAGAACCCATGGTTATATTATTGCTAATTGCTTCTAGCATCTACTTTATAAGCGGAGAAATAGGTGATGGCATATTTCTTGCCTCTGCAATTATATTAGTTGCTATCATTTCTTTACATCAAGATTCCAGAAGCAGGAATGCCATAGAGAAATTAAAAAAATTCTCCCAACCACATTGTAAGGTCATAAGAAATGGTATAACTGAAGAGCTTAGAAGTGAAGATTTAGTAGTTGATGATAATTTAATACTTGAAGAAGGTACTTTTATTACTGCAGATGGTTACATTATCCATTCGAATGATTTCTCAGTAAACGAATCTATTCTTACAGGAGAAGCATTCAGTGTATTTAAAAACAAAACAAAAAAGGATAACATCGTTTATTCGGGAACATTTGTGACTAGCGGTTTAGCCATTGTTAAAATAACCAATATTGGAAACGATACAAAGCTTGGTAAAATTGGAAAAAGTTTAGAAAGCATCAGCGAAGAAAAAACGCCATTAGAAACACAAATAAGTGCTTTTGTAAAAAAAATGGTATTTGCTGGAGCCATCATTTTTCTAATTGTTTGGATTATTAATTATTACCAATCAAGGAATATACTGGATAGTTTGCTTAAGGCTCTTACCTTAGCAATGAGTATTTTACCAGAAGAAATTCCTGTAGCTTTTACAACGTTTATGGCTCTAGGCGCTTGGCGTTTAATGAAATTGGGTATTGTTGTAAAACAATTGAAAACTGTAGAAACATTAGGAAGTGCCACCGTCATTTGTACTGATAAAACAGGCACTATTACAGAAAATAAAATGAGTTTGGCTGAAATATATGTGTCCTCCAGCGGAAAAATTAAAAAACTAAAAGATGGCAATTTCTCAAAAGATGAAGAAAATCTAATAAAACTTTCTATGTGGGCCAGTGAGCCCATCCCATTTGATCCCATGGAACTTGCTTTACATCAGGCATATTCAAATTTGGAAAGTACGGATAAACGTCCTGAATATAAATTATTCCATGAATATCCATTATCAGGAAAACCACCAATGATGACTCATATTTTTCAAAATGAACATGGAAATAGAATCATTGCTTCAAAAGGTGCTCCTGAAGCCTTTTTAAAAATTTCAGACATATCTGACCTTCAAAAAGCTGAATATGAAAAAGTCATAGAAAAATTAGCCAAGGAAGGGTATCGTGTTCTGGCAGTTGCCGAAAGTAACTTTGAAAGTAATAACTTTCCTGAAACACAACAGGATTTCAAATTTGATTTTGTAGGACTTCTTGCTTTCTATGACCCACCAAAAGAAAATATTCCTCAAGTAATAGAAAGCTTTTATAAAGCAGGCATTTCAGTGAAAATTATTACAGGTGACAATAATGAAACGACTACTTCAATAGCTAAACAAATTGGATTTAAAGGGTATGAAAAATGTATTTCAGGAGAAGAACTAATGCAATTAAATGCTTCAGAATTAAAGGCATGCGTTGCACAAACGAATATATTTACTAGAATGTTCCCTGAAGCTAAATTAAGAATAATTAATGCTTTGAAGTCTCATAAAGAAGTTGTTGCAATGACTGGTGACGGTGTCAATGATGGTCCCGCGTTAAAAGCCGCTCATATTGGAATTGCGATGGGTAAAAAAGGAACTGAAATTGCAAAACAAGCAGCATCATTAATATTACTTGAAGATGATTTATCCAACATGGTGGATGCTATAGCAATGGGACGCAGAATTTATAAAAACTTAAAAAAGGCCATTCAATATATTATTTCTATTCATATACCTATTATTCTTACTGTTTTTATTCCCTTAGCATTAGGTTGGGTTTATCCAAATATATTTTCACCAATTCACATTATATTTTTAGAGTTAATTATGGGGCCAACCTGCTCTATCTTATTTGAAAATGAGCCCATGGAAGTAAATACTATGTCACAAAAACCAAGACCTTTATCAACAACATTTTTTAGTTTTAGAGAGTTGACAACCAGCATTATTCAAGGATTTATGATAACCCTTGGAACTTTATTTGCGTATCAATTTGCTGTTCAAAATAATTATCAAGAGTCTTTAACAAGAACCATGGTTTTTACTGTTTTAATAGCTGCTAATATTTTTTTAACACTAGTAAATCGCTCTTTTTACTATTCCATTTTTACTACCATAAAATATAAAAACAACTTAGTACTATTAATCATTTCAGTCACGGTAATAATAGTTAGTTTATTACTTTTTGTAAAACCTTTAACTCGATTTTTTGAATTTGAGCAGTTAAATTTGAACCAAATAATAATGTGTATAGGTATTGGTTTTATTTCGGTAATTTGGTTTGAACTGGTTAAAATATTTAAAATTAAAACACATTAATTTTAATGCTATTACGCTTTCTAAAATATGAATTTATACTTAAATTAGTTGGACTTTAATTTTTTCGAAATGAAACACTTTTTCTCCCCTTTATTATTCGCAGGTTTAGTTTTTTTAAGTGCTTGTAAAAAAGAAACAAAAGCTTCTCCTGTTGAAACTGAAGTTAACAATCATAAACACTGGAGTTATGAGGGAGAAACTTCACCAGAGCATTGGATAGAAATTGAAAAGGATTCAGATTGTGATGGACAAAGACAATCACCCATAAATATCATAGATATTAATACCACAGCGGTTGATTCGGCAAAAACTTTAAATGTATTATATTCACCAGAAACCATTTTAAATAAAGTCGAAAATAATGGTCATTCTGTTCAATTTGATTTTGATGCAGGTGATTCAATAGTTTATAAGAACGAAACATATCATTTAAAGCAAATACATTTTCACGAACCTTCAGAACACAATATTAATGGGGTTAAATATCCAATTGAAATTCATTTGGTACATCAAAGTATTTCAAAAAAACTCTCTGTTATTAGTATTCTGTGTACAGAAGGTCAGGAGAGCCAGCTTTTTGAGTTTCTTGAAAGTTATTTACCTATAGGAATAAACGAGTTTAAAGAGATAAATAAAGTGGTTAATTTAGCGGATCTATTTCCTGAAGACAAATCGTTTTACTCATATAGTGGTTCATTAACAACACCCCCATGCACTGAAAATGTTAACTGGATAGTGTATAAACAACCTATTATAATTTCATTAGAAGAAGTTTTAAATCTAAAAAAGAACATGCCTTTAAATAATTATAGAAATGAGCAAGATTTGAATGAAAGAAAAGTTTATTTAAATTACTAACAATAAAAACCAATTAATAGAAATTGCTATTTATTTCTCACATAAATCAATTTAAATCTGCCATTACTTTGATCTCGTTGCTCCATTTCAAAAGTATCTAAAGACTTAAAAAGGGGCGTAAGTTTTTCAAAACCAAAATTTCTTGCATCAAAATTAGGTTGCTTTTTTAAAATTAAAGAACCTACGTCTCCTAAAAATGCCCAACCATCATCATCGGCTGCATCAGATACAGAGTGTTTTAGCATGCGTATCACTTTGGGTGTTATATTATACAAATTTTTCTTTTCTGACTTCCCATTAACATCAGTTTTTTCAACATGGGTATTCAAAATTTCTAAATAGATAAACTTATCACAGGCCACAATAAATGGATCAGGTGTTTTCTTCTCTCCTATTCCAAAAACTTGCAATCCTGCTTCACGCAAACGAGTCGCCAGTTTTGTAAAATCACTATCAGATGAAGCCAAACAAAAACCACCTACTTTATTTGAATATAAAATATCCATGGCATCAATAATCATGGCGGAATCGGTAGCATTTTTACCTGTTGTATAACTGTATTGTTGCACTGGACTTATCGCATTTTCAAGCAAGACATTTTTCCATTTTGCTAAATGAGGTTTGGTCCAATCCCCATAAATTCTTTTTATTGTAGGTGTACCGTATTTAGCGATTTCTTCCATCATCTCTTTGATGTACTTAGAAGGTATATTATCTCCATCAATTAAAACGGCTATTTTTAAATCTTTTATCATATCTGTTAAAGGTACAAATAAATAAAGTTGTTGCTAATATTTATTCGTTAAGAAGTATGTATAACAAACAAACCATTCTGTTTTAACACTTTTTAACAAAGAATACAGAAATATAATAATTATTTTTAGACGACTAATTCAAAATAATTTTCAAATCATTAGAAATATTTAAAGGAAAAGATGAAACAAATTCAATTTAAAAGTTTGAAAACACTGAGTTTACTTATACTCTTAGTGCTGTTTTTAATACCTCAAAACCATGAGGCTCAAAACAAAAAGAAAAAGAAAAGTGACGCTAATTCTGAAAGTGTTCAATCAGAAAAAGGCAAGGATAAAGAAAAAACTATTCAAGAACTTGTGAAGTCAAGTAAAGAAATTGATGGTCTATTTAAAATTTATCAGGACACCATAAAAGGCACCATTCAAATGCTTGTTTCCAAAGATCAGATAGATAAAGAATACATTTACTTTAGTCAAATTGGTAACGGTGTAATTGATGCTGGAGGCTTTAGAGGAGCTTATTCTGACTCAAAAGTGTTCAAAATTGAAAAATATTTCAATAATTTAGAATTTATTACACAAAACACCTCTTTTTATTTTAACCCTAGTAGCCCATTATCAAAATCAAAAGAAGCGAATATTAGTAACGGAAATATGGCTAGTATTGAAATTGAAGCCTATGATAAAGAAAAAGGTCTTTACTTGATAAAAGCAGATAATTTATTTTTAAGTGAAACTTTATCACAAATTAAACGCCCATCAAGACCAGGTGAATCTCCTACTTCATTTAAACTTGGTAGTTTAGATAAATCTAAAACTAAAATTAATTCGATTAGAAATTATGATAAAAATACAGATTTAGCAGTTGAATATGTTTACTCCTCTCCTTCTGTGCTAAACGAAGGATCAAATGCCGTTGCAGATGGCAGAAATGTTAGTATACAAGTTTATCATAGTTTGATTGCTATGCCGGAAAATAATTATGAACCACGATTAGATGACCAACGTGTAGGTTATTTTACTACTCAGGTTGAAGATCAGACATCTACTAGTTCTGCACCCTATAGAGATTTAATTCACAGATGGAATTTGGTGAAGAAAAATCCAGAGGCAGCTGTTTCAGAACCTGTTGAACCGATTACATGGTGGATTGAAAATTCTACGCCTATTGAATGGAGGGAAACCATAAAAGACGCCGTTTTACAATGGAATGTAGCTTTTGAAAAAGCAGGATTTAAAAATGCGATGGTGGTAAAAGTACAACCAGATGATGCCGCATGGGACGCTGGAGATATTAGATATAATGTATTGCGCTGGACTTCATCACCTAATCCTCCTTTTGGGGGTTATGGCCCAAGTTTTGTAAATCCAAAAACTGGTGAAATTTTAGGCGCAGATATCATGCTAGAATTTGTGCATTTTACTAATCGCGTTTTATATGATAAAGTATTTGAATTAGCTTCAATTGATAAACCATTTGATAATTCTGATTTAGATTTTAGAAGTGAAAAATATTGCTCTCTTGGAGAAGAATTACATCAAGAGGTGATGTTCGCTAATGCCGTTGTTTCCGCTACAGGTGCTTCGGACAGAGAGGTTGAACGCATAAAAAAAGAATCTATGATGGCTCTGATTATGCATGAAGTTGGACATACATTAGGACTTAACCATAATATGAAGGCAAGTCAATTATTTTCACCGGAACAATTGGCTAATGCCAATTTTATTGAAGGAAAATGTTTAACTGCTTCAGTAATGGATTATGCTGCTTTGAACATAACGAAAGATAGAAGTAAACAAGGACAATATGACGATGTTGCTGTAGGCCCTTATGATGTTTGGGCCATTCAATTAGGATATACCCCTTTTAAAACGGAAGATGAGCGTCAAGCCTTGTTAAATGAATCTACAAAACCAGAACATATTTTTGGTAATGATGCTGATGATATGCGCTCACCTGGAAAAGCAATTGATCCAAGAGTAAATGTATCTGATCAATCCAATGATCAAATAAAATGGGCCATTGATAGAATTGAATTATCAAATAATTTAATGAAAGACACTAAATCTAGGTTTACTAAAACTGGGGACTCGTATCAAGAACTAAGACGTGTATATTATCTGTTAAGTGGGCAGAAAGGATCTGCAGCAAATACAATTTCAAGATTTATTGGAGGTGTTTATGTCGATCGTGCTGTCGCAGGGCAAGAAGGTGAAACGCAACCTTATACACCCGTAAGCTTACAAGACCAAAAAAGAGCAATGACGGCATTAAGTAAGTATGTTTTTGCTCCTAACGCTTTTGACGCTCCAAACGATTTATATAATTATTTGGCAATGCAACGCAGAGGGTTTAGTTTTAGAACTCCTGAAGACCCAAAAATTCATAATCAGGTATTAGGTTATCAAAAAAATGTACTCAATCATCTTTTGCATTACAACACACTTCAAAGAATTTCAGATTCTGAACTATATGGAAATCAATATGCGCTTTCATCTGTAATGAAAGATTTAAATGACGCTATTTTTAAAGAGGATATTAATGGTAACGTCAATTCATTCAGACAAAATCTTCAATTGGAATATACCAATAGTTTAATTGAAATTTTAACTGGAAAGCAATCCGATAAGTACGCCAATAATGCAAAATCCATGGCATTGTACAATTTGAATGCTATCAGAACAATGGCAGCTCCATCAGGAGACATTGCTTCAAGAGCTCACAAACAACATTTAAGAACTCTTATTGATAATGCTTTAAAAGAAGTTAAATAGAACAAATTATTTCAACTAAAAACGCAACTTCAAAATACCATTGAAGTTGCGTTTTTTATTTATTAAAAAAAGTACTTTAGGAATATTCTGGAATTTTACCTTTCACATCTTTGTAAAAAGCATGCATGAATTCAAAATCCTTTTCAATATTATCTGTCGGATAAAAAGGTTCTGAAATTTTATTTTGTTTGTTTTGAAAATCGAGCGTAAACATAATAATTGGCACTTTTGCTTCTTTAGCTATATAATAAAAACCAGTACGCCATTTTTCAACTTTCTTACGCGTTCCTTCAGGTGACATAGCCATTCTGAATTCCTCTTTTTCACTAAAAAGTTTGGCTATTGCACTTACTTTGTTTTCTTTAGTATGTCTATCTATAGGAGCACCGCCTAATAACCTAAAGAGCCATCCTATAGGAAATACAAACAATTCTTTTTTACCCACAAAATTGGTTTTAACTTTTAAAACCGCGCGCAGTAAAACACCAATGTAGAAATCATGCCAACTGGTATGAGGCGCAGCTATAATAACTGCTTTTTTTACTTCATCTTTTGAGAAATCGGTGTTTCCAACAACTTTCCAACCTAAAATTTTAAAATATATAAATTTGGCAAGCCATTGCATATTACATTTTTTTATAAAGACTTTTTAATTTTTCTCGAGTAATAATTTTTTGCCAATTTTTACCTAAGGCATTTTCCCAAAGTGGCACTAATCCTAACGAAATATTTATCATCGTATCAAATTCAGAATCATCCAGATTAGCACATATTCCTTTAGGGATGTATATATCGTGTTTCTTTACCATGTCTTTAAATAAAGCAACACCTTCTGGATAAAACTCTCCTAACTGATCAAATACAATACAGTTTCCAATACCATGTTTTGTTCCTAATAAATATGACAAACCATAACTCATAGCATGTGCTACACCTACTTGAGAATATGCTATACTCATACCACCGTGCCATGAAGCCATCATAAGTTTATCTTGAGCATCAAATTCTGAAAGATCATCTCCTAAGTATATTTCTTTACAAAGTTGTAATGCCATATCACCATAAGATTGGCTAAAGGCATTTAAAAAAGTTCCTGTTAAAGACTCTACACAGTGAATATAGCAATCCATTCCTGTATAAAACCATTGATTTGTTGGAACATCTTTAGTTAATTCAGGATCCAATATAACTTGATCAAATGGAGTGTAATCTGAATTGATTCCTAATTTTTTTTCTGGTCCAGTAAGCACGCAAGTTCTAGAAACTTCAGCACCTGTGCCCGACAAAGTAGGAACACCAACATGGTAAACAGCTGGATTTTTAACTAAATCCCATCCCTGGTAATTTTTGGCTTCACCTTCATTATTAATCATTATAGATACTGCTTTTGCTAAATCCAAAATGGTGCCACCTCCAATTCCAATAATACCGGACGTACCTTGTTTTGATGTGAGTATAATGTCTTCTACTAAACTGTCTACTTGAGATGTTTTAGGTTCTTCATTAGCTGATATATAAAGAACTCTATCGTCATAGGATAAAGGAATTCTTGAGGTTAGCCAAGCATTACCTTTAAATACGTCATCCACAAGAAAAATAAAAGGCGCATTCACATTTAATCGTTTTGGCGATATGATTTCTTCTAATTGATTAAAACTACCTCTGCCAAAAACCACTCTTGGCACCATTGGAAAATTTCTATAACTCATTTTATCTTTATTTTTTGCATTAGTAAAATTAGTACTATTTTGAATTTAATTATTTAAAAAACCTTGAAACTTTTCTGAAAATAGTCCAACATCATAACCATCGACTAAGGCATGATTAACACTTATCGAGACATTCATGACTAAACCGTCTATCGTTTTATGGGCTTTGCTAAAAGCTACTTTAGGTACAGAATCAAAATGTTTAGAAATAGGCTCTTTATGACCGGTAAAATTGACCCATGGCATAGCCGAGCAATGAATACAATCTAATCCATTTTTTGGTGGATACAAATCTTGGGAGTTTTTAATTCTAACTTTTTCTGATTCTATATTTTCTATAAAAACCTCCAAACTATCATTAAAATCAACAAAAGAAAACCCATATGTATTATCGTCTCTCATTAAGGTTGGTGATGCATGAATCACATCATATTCTAATACGACTTCGTTATGAACCCTCAATTTTAATGGTTTTACTGCATTTATTGCTTTCATGCAATCATGCAAATATTTGGCAAAAAAACTTATATGGCTATCTTTTGAAAACTGATAGGCTTTTGAAACATTAAACGGCATAGTAACTGCAAAATAGGGATCCAACAAATCTCTGAAATGATGGTAATGCTGCTTCCTATTCCATGTATTAATATCTAAAACCTTCATGTTTAATGCAACAAATTTGACAACTCCCTTAAACTGCTAATCGTTTTATAGGTTTTTCCGTTAGTTTCTTTTTCAGTGACTTGTTCATGTGCCCAGGTCGTGTGAAATGGCACGTGTATCGCATGAGCCTTTAAATGAACCAAAGGTAAAATATCGGATTTTAATGAATTGCCTATCATTAAAAATTCTGAGGGTTTAATATCTAAATGATTTAAAAGTTTTGAATAATTGATGTCTTGTTTATCACTCATCACTTCAATATGATGAAAATACTCTGTTAAACCCGATTTTTCAAGTTTACGTTCCTGATCTAGTAAATCACCTTTTGTTGCTAAAATTAATCGGTACTTTTTTGATAAATCCTTTAACACTTCTTCCACGCCATCCAATAATTCTACTGGTTTTTCAAGCATGTTCTTTCCAATATTTAAAATATCATGAATCGTTTTTTGAGAGACATTGTGATTTGAAATTTCTAAAGCCATTTCAACCATTGATAAAGCAAAGGCTTTAACGCCATAACCATACAACGGGAGATTCTTCATTTCCATTTTAAAAAGTTCCTGATCTGTTTTATTTGGTGTTTCATATTCAGCCATTAAATTACAAAACGCCTCTTCGGCCTCACGAAAATAGGTTTCATTAACCCATAAGGTATCATCAGCATCAAAACCAATAACTTTTATATCTTGATAATTTATTTCCATATTTTCCTCGCACGATCTAAATCTTCTGGTGTATCAATTTCAATATTTTCAACATCTGATTCTACCATTTTGATACGCTTTCCATATTCTAAATATCTAATGCATTCAATTTTTTCTGAGGCTTCTAAAGTTAACATAGGTAATCGATAAAAATCTAAAATAGCCTCTTTTCTAAATGCATAAACGCCTATATGCTTAAAATATTTAGCGCCTACATTTTTATCTCTCGGATACGGAATAGGGCTTCTTGAAAAGTACAACGCAAAATTATCATTGTCAACAATTACCTTTACAATATTTGGGTTATTAATTTCGTCCCAATCTGTGATTTGCCCCATCAAAGATGCTAAATCTATTTGTTTTTCATAATCATCTTTAAAAACGTCTATCAGTTTTATTAAGGATTCTTTATCTGTGAATGGTTCATCACCTTGCACATTAATTACAATATCGATATCCAAAAATTCAACCGCTTCTGCAATTCTATCACTGCCACATTCATGCTCTTTAATACTCATCATAGCCTTACCACTATTATTTATAATTTCATCATAAATAATTTTGCTGTCAGTAACGACGATGACATCATCGAATAAATTAGTAGCTACCATAGCCTCATAGGTTCTTAAAATAACCGTTTTACCACCAAGGTCTTGCATTAATTTACCTGGAAAACGAGAAGCACTGTAGCGTGCAGGAATCATTGAAATTATTTTCATCAATATTTAAATAAAATGAATGTCAAAAATATAATATTTATTAAGAACCTATACTTTGGATTTAGTAAACTTTTTATATAATCTTAAAATGATTAAAAATATCAGAAAAACTAAAATGATTGCAGCAATTGGAAGCACTATAGAAATGATTGACATCACAATAGCGGTTCCAGTTTCAATAAAAGAAACCACAGGATTACCAATTCCACCGGTGGTTGCCGCAGAAGTTAATCTCGTGGCACTTGTGGTTCCAGAAATTGCTGCCGCTGTGCCACCTCCGGCTATTATTGCTAAAGCCCACGTAATTTCCGGGCTAAAGTTAACAAGTGTTGACAGCATAACTATAGTTCCTGCTAAAACAGCCAAAGGGACTGCAATACTGTCAAGCAGATTATCTACATACGGAATAAAATAAGCAACTATTTCAACAATAGTGGCCACACCTAAAATAATCATACTGGAAAAGTTTCCAAGCCACATCCAAGACGCATTCAATTCTAACAAATTAAAATAACCCGCCATGCTAAGCGCAAATAATGGCAAAAAAACACGAAACCCAACGGAAGCCGCAAGGCCTATACCAAGGCAAATACTTAAGATTGATTCTATATTCACATTCTAAATATAATCAAAAACTATGCTTCAAAAAAATCATCTTTGAAACCTATTAAGTATAGCTTTTCTTTAGCTCTTGTAATTGCAGTATACAGCCATCTCAAATATTCCTTGTCAATGCCATTTGGCAAATAAGGTTGTTCTACAAAAACAGTGTGCCATTGTCCGCCTTGAGATTTGTGACAAGTAATAGCATAAGAAAACTTGACTTGTAAGGCGTTAAAGTATTTATTTGTTTTAATTTTTAAAAACTTTCTGTAATTACTGCTTTCAGACTCATAATCTTTCATGACTTCTTGATATAGTCTATTAGAATCATCATAAGATAACGATGGTGATTCAGATTCAATAGTATCAAGCAGCAAAACAGTTTCAAAAGGTTTCATTTTTGGATAATCAACCATTCTTATTTTAACTTCAGCAAAACGAAAACCATAAAGATCTAGAATATTAAAAATTTCAAGTACCTCAATAATATCGCCATTGGCAATAAATCCCGCTTCAGTGGTTGGTTTAATCCAGAAATAATTATTTTTTACCACCATGAGATAATCACCAGGTGTTAATTCGTTTTCATTAAATAAAATTCTATCACGAATATTTTTATTGTATAAATTGGCACGCTTGTTACTTCTCACTATAATGGTTGTTTCTTCATTCCCTAAACAATTATAGGCATCATTAATAGCATCCATAACTTCCTGACCGTCTATTAATCTAACAATATCCTTAAAGTCGCTTAAATCAAATTTAAACGAGTCATGAAAAGAATTTAACAAAGCTTCGCGTAAAACCGTAGCATTGGCCAATATTCCTGAATCCAATTCTTGTCTTACCACTTCATCAAGTTCCATTTTTGTCACTTGTTTATTATAATTTAAACTGAGTGTGTTTTCATTTAAAGCAGGACTTAAATCTAATTTAACAGGAGGTAATTGAGCTGTATCACCAATTAAGAGCAATTTACATTGATGTCCAGAATACACATATTGCATCAAATCATCTAGAAGTGATCCGTTTTCAAAAAGTTTTGATTCTCCGGGAGTATCCGGAATCATGGAAGCTTCATCAACAATAAATAAAGTGTTTTTATGTTTATTTGGCTGAAGCACAAATTTAACTCCACCATTTTTTTCTTTTTTAGGAAAATAAATTTTCTTGTGAATGGTAAAAGCTTCTTTTCCTGAATAATTAGAAATTACTTTAGCCGCTCTACCTGTTGGAGCCATTAAAACAGCACTTTTTTTTGCTTTCCATAAATTAGTCACAATAGTTCCAACAATAGTGGTTTTCCCAGTACCTGCATACCCTTTCAATAAATATAAGGCATTAGGTTGTTTGTCAAAAATAAATTCAGATAATTGATTTAATACAATATTTTGTTTTAGGGTTGGTTCAAACGGAAATTGCTGTTTTATAAGTGAATAAAATTCAGATGAAGTCATTTAATGGCATAAATAATTAAATTATTCAAATATAGAAATGATTTTTATGAACATTGGTTTTTACGATTAAAAAAAAATTGTAGATTTGCGTAAGACCATTAATATGAAAATTAATAAATAAACTTACTATGTTTAAAATAATTATTATTGCTGTTGTTGTAATTCTAGTAACATTTGGTTTAGTAAAGCTAGTTGACAAATTTATCCCTTCAAAGTTTAAACCATTTTTAATAATTGCTCTCTGGATTCTTATCGGATTTTTAGGCTATCAGACTTACATGTCTATTTATGAGCCTATTCAGTTCAATCAAGTAAAGAACAAAAGATATGAGGCTGTTATTAAAAGTTTAATTGATATTAGGGATTCTGAACTTGCTTTCAAACAAGTGAGAGGTAAATTTACTGATAACTTTGATGACTTAGTAAAGTTTATTGAAACTGATTCATTTACTATTACCCAAAGACGTGATAGTAGTATAGTTGATCTTGAATTAACCAAAAGATTTGGAGGAGTTACTACTTATAAGAGTATTGTTATAGTAGATACCCTAGATCATGTTTCAGTGAAGGATTCATTATTCAAAACATCAACACGTTACAAAACAATGATGAACGTTCCTGTAGGACAAGAAGGTGCTAAATTTGAATTGAAAGCTGGTGTTTTAGAGCAAAATGATGTTAAAATCCCTGTCTTTGAAGCCAAGGTTAAAAAAGATGTTATTTTATTTGATCAAAACAGAGACCTCGTAATTCAAGAAAATCAGGTAGTTTCAGTTGACGGCGTAAATGGAGATGCTTTAAAAGTAGGCTCTATGGATGAAGTTAACACCAATGGAAACTGGCCAAAAGTATATGGCGCAAACGACTAAAACTTCAAATTTAAATATTAATCAAGAATTGTCCATTCAAGTAAGTTTGAGTGGACTTTCTTTTTGTATCCGGCATAAGGATTCTAATACTATTACTTATTTAAAGTCTATTGTATTTGAAAATAAGGTTAATCCCATTGAACTGCTTGACAAATTAAAGCATGTCTTCAATACTGAAGATGTTTTACATGATATCTTTAATGCGGTTAATATGATTCATGTTAATGATCTCTCAAGTCTTGTTCCTAAAGCATTATTTAACGAAGATTATCTTGCAGATTATTTAAAGTTTAATTCAAAAATTTTAAAATCAGATTTTATAACTTTTGACAATATTTCAATAAACGATAGTGTTAATGTTTATGTGCCTTATGTAAACCTTAATAATTTTATTTATGACCAATATGGTAGTTTTACATACAAACACTCTTCAACTGTCTTAATTGAAAATATCTTAGTACTTGAAAAAAATGCTGTAGATACCAGGGTATATGCACATATTTGCCAAGATCATTTTGAAATTATTATTGTAAATAGAGGAGAACTTTTAATTTACAATACGTTTGAGTACAATACCAAAGAAGACTTTATGTATTATTTACTTTTTACTGCAGAACAATTACAATTAAATCCAGAAACGCTGCATTTAGTTTTTTTAGGCGATATAAATAAAGATAGCGAACTTTATGACATTTCATATAAATATATTAGAAATGTAAGTTTTGGTAACAGATTTGATTCTTACAATTACAAAAATCAACCAACAACAAATTATTCAGATTTCACTTTAATAAAAAGTTTTTAATGCGAATCATTTCAGGAATTTATAAAAGTAGAAAAATAGTAGCGCCAAAGAATTTGCCCGTACGCCCCACAACCGATATGGCTAAAGAAGGCTTGTTTAATATTCTAAATAATTTGTATTACTTTGATGATATTTCTGTTTTGGATTTATTTGCCGGCACTGGTAATATTAGCTATGAGTTTGCTTCCAGAGGTACTACTAACATTATTTGTGTAGATCAAGATTTTGGTTGTATCAAATTTATTAATCAAACTTCAGAGGCATTTAAAATGCCCATTCAAACCATCAAAAGTGATGTGTTTAAATATTTGGAGAAGGCAACTTTACAAACTAATATCATTTTTGCTGATCCTCCATATGGTTTTGCAGACGAACAATTTTTTCAAATTTCAGAATTAGTATTTAAAAATAACCTCTTGCTTGAAGATGGTGTGCTAATTATTGAGCATTCAAAACACACAGATTTAACAAAACAAGACTATTATAGTTATTCAAAAAACTATGGAAGTAATGTCTTTAGTTTTTTTGAAATCAACTAACCATTTAAATATTTTTTTTAATAATTCCCTTTTTTTCAGTACATTAGATTTCTCCTTAAGGGTCCCAGACGCCACTGATTCTTATCTTATACCAAAGAAAATAACTTTTTTTAGGTGTATGTTTATGGTTTACTAAAATTATTAACAAAATAAATTAATTAAACCAACCCATTTTTATGAAAACTTTAAAATCAATTCTATTAGCAGCACTTTTAATGTGCTTTACTTTCAATTTTTCATTTTCTCAAAAGCGCTATCAAATTCATGTTGATAATGTAAAACCCTCAATGGTCGGGGAATATGAAAAAATAGCAAAAAGCTTTACTGAAGCATGTGTAAAATATAATCCACAAGCTCCATGGATTACCGCTTCTACTAATGACATGAAGTACATGTACATTAGCCCTATGGAAAATTTTGCCGAATTAGATAAAAATCCTTATGCTGATATGGCTAAAGCTATGGGTGACGATTATGATAAAATGTTCCAAGATTTTAACAAATGTTACGATTCACACTCTGATTTTGTTATTTCTTTATCTGAAAGCCTCACTTACATGCCAGAGGGAATAAGTCAAATGCAAGAGGGCCAAAATTATAGAAATTGGTATTATTTATATTTTACTCCAGAAAATTCTGCGAATATCTATGAAGCGATGAAAGGTGTTAAAGGTTTGTTTGAAACTACTGGTTCAAAAAGTTATTATAGGGTTTATAGAAGTGGATTTGGCTGTCCAGAAAGCTTTTATCTTGTAGCTATTTCATCTAAAGATGATGTTGATTCTGCCATGGCGGGTAAGGAAAACGAAAAAGTATTAGGTGAAAAACGTCCAGAAGTTTTTGGAAATTTAATGAAATACGTTTCACGTTTTGAAGAAGTTACCGGATACATGAGACCAGATTTATCATATACTCCAAAATAAATTCTCATCTAAAAAAGCATGATTTTTAAATTATGCTTTTTTTAATTCCCCCTTTATGAAATATATTAGAACTATTTTTCTTTGCATTTTAGGTGTCATTGCTATTTATTATATTACAGATCGAGCCATCCCTTATTTTACTGAATTTGGACCAGAACAATTTGGTAATTATTATTGGCCAAATAAATGGTGGCTTATCGGTCATTTACTTGGCGGTATGACGGCACTTTTTATAGGTCCCTTTCAGTTCAGTAAAACATTTAGAAATAAATATTTAAAAACCCACAGAAGGATAGGAAAAGTTTATATTATAGCCATTATACTTGGGTCTTTCTGCGCTATCTACATGAGTTTTACTGTCGCCCTTCAAGTAAATATTGCCTGGAGTATCTCTTTGTTCTTTTTAGCATTTTCTTGGCTTATAAGTGTCTTAATGGCTTATAGAATGGTTCGGCTTAAAAGAATTCCACAACATCGCGAATGGATGATTCGGTCTTATGTAATAACATTTGCGTTTGTTTTGTTCCGATTTCTTGATGAAAGCTCAATAGCACGATTACTTATGGAAACTTTTGAAGAAAGAGGTCCCACATGTATTTGGCTCGCTTGGTCTGTGCCTCTTTTTATAACTGAAGTTATCCTACAATGGAATAAGAAAAAATAAATTTATTAATAACCAACCGCTTTAAATTGAAAAACCCTTCTTTAATAATCAAGAAGGGTTTTTTATAAGAAAGTAAATCTATAAGCCGAATTCTGTACTCAAAAAGAGCCCTTATCATTTATCTGAATGCATTGTTACCAATACACTTTAGCTGTCTACCCTCCAGCATCAGGCGTGCAGCCTTCAAGCACTGGTTTACATGACATTGCACCACATAGAGTTTACCTGATTTCACTACAGCATTACCTGTACATCCTTTCTGTTGCACTTTTCCTAATCTCTCGACCGGTGGCCATTAACCACTATGTTGCACTACGGTGTTCGGACTTTCCTCCATTTTAAAAAATTAAAACAGCGATAAGGCGATTTACTTGTTGGCAAAAGTACGTAAATTGTTAATAACTACTTTTAAATTTTAGCGGCATAATACAGAATATTAAACTGAATTTTTAACTTTGTTATTCAAGAAATTTCAATGGAACATTTTGTTGTATCGGCTAGAAAATATAGACCACAAACATTTAAAGATGTTGTTGGTCAGCAAGCTATTACAAACACTTTATTAAACGCCATTGAAAATAATCATTTAGCGCAAGCCTTATTATTTACTGGTCCAAGAGGTGTTGGTAAAACAACTTGTGCCAGAATTCTTGCTAAGATGATTAATAGTGACGGCAATGTTTCTGATGATGAAGATTTTGCATTCAATATTTTTGAACTTGATGCGGCCTCTAACAATTCTGTTGATGATATTAGAAGTTTAACTGATCAGGTCAGAATACCACCACAAGTCGGAAAATACAAAGTTTATATTATAGATGAGGTGCACATGTTATCTCAATCAGCATTCAATGCCTTTTTAAAAACTTTAGAAGAACCACCTAAACATTGTATTTTTATTTTAGCGACTACGGAAAAGCATAAAATTATCCCAACCATATTATCTCGATGTCAAATTTTTGATTTTAAACGTATTACCGTTAAAGATGCTAAAGAATATTTAAAATATATTGCTAAAGAACAAGGGGTTACTGCTGAAGACGATGCCTTGCACATTATCGCTCAAAAGGCTGATGGAGCCATGCGAGATGCGCTTTCAATTTTTGATAGAGTTGTTAGCTTTTCAGGTAAAAACCTAACGAGACAGGCAGTTACAGAAAACTTGAACGTCCTTGATTATGAAACGTATTTTACAAGTACAGATCTTATTTTAAATAATAAAATTCCTGAACTTTTAATTCAATTTAATGAAACCTTATCTAAAGGCTTTGATGGTCATCATTACATTGCTGGGCTGGCATCACATTTCAGAGATTTATTAGTGAGTAAAACACCTCAAACTTTAGATTTACTGGAAGTTGGGGAACAAACCAAATTAAAATACTTAGAACAAGCTAAAGATGCCAGCCAAGAGTTTTTATTGGAAGGAATAAAATTAGCCAATGATTGTGATTTAAAATATAAAAGCAGTAAAAATCAAAGATTACTTATTGAACTTTGCCTTATGCAACTAGCCTCTATCACTTTTGATGGAGAAAAAAAAAATAGTAAACATTACATAATTCCTCCTTCCTATTTCAAAAATATAGGAATTAAACCTATACCAGTTACATTACCTCAAGCAAAAGAGAATGAAAAGGCAGTACCAGTTTTAACAAAAACTTTTGTAAAACACATTCAAAAGGACGAGTTAAAAGAACCCGAGTTAGACTCAGAAAATTTATTAGTTGCTGAACCACCAAAAATAATATTAAATACAGAGGTCAAAAGATCTTCAGGTTTATCCTTAAGTAGCATCAGAGCGAAAAAGGAACACCAAATTAAACAAATGGATGTTGTAATAAATGAAGAAGATTTACCTAAAGAAGACTTTACTGAAAAACAACTTATTGATTGTTGGAAAGTGTTTATTACTAGACTTCAAGACGAAGGCAAACATAATTTAGCCTCCATTTTATCAATAGATACACCAAAAGTAAATGGAACAAATATTCATTTAGAATTTCCAAATTCTACCAATAAAGTTGAGTTAGAAAGACAACAATACGATTTATTATCCTTTATTAGAAAATCTCTCAATAATTTTGATATAAATTTAACTATAACCGTTAATGAAGAAAAGGAAAAGCAATATGCTTATACGGCAAAAGAGAAATATAGCAAATTAAAGGAAAAAAATCCTCAAATTGAATCTTTAAGAAAAACTTTCGATTTAGATATATAACCTATTATATATGAAGTACTTAATATTTATTTTATTTTTTATTTCGATGACAATAATAAGTTGTGATGGCAGAAGTAAACTTTATAAATCAAATCAAGAAATACTAAAAGAACATGGATTATATGATACGTTTTCAGAACGTATTAACTACATCCCCGAATCCTATTTAGAAACAACTACTGATACGATTTTGAGTAATGGTTATAGAATAAAAATAAAATCATTTACTGATATGAATAACAGTTTCTTAAATGCTTACGCTGAAAATACCATACAACATAAAGACTATTATAGAAATATAAACACATATATCACTATAATTAAGAACAATGAGGAAATTTTATCAAAGCTTATCAATAAAGATTCTTTTATTGAATATGATAAATCCTTGGAAAAGTCGATACATAATAAAACTATACAAGGGGTATGGATAAATGAATATGCCTCTTTGGTTAATAATATGGTGATAATAAACGTAATGTTTGTAGAACCTGAGACGAATAAACACATTAATTACTATTTAGAGTTTGACGCGCAAGGAAAATTATTTTTAACTGATAAATTAAAACAAAAATATAGCTAATATGCTAGGTTTAAAGCTTCCAACAGACCCAAGATGGGTCAATATTGTTGAAAAAAACATAGAAGAAATACTAACTGACCATGCCTTTTGTGAACAAAAGGCAACTAGTACTGCCATTTCTTTAATTGTAAGTTTTCCGGAGTATTCAGAATTGGTTCAAGAAATGACCGCCTTAGTAAAAGAAGAAATCAGTCATTTTAAAATGGTACATGATAAAATTCTTGATAGAGGATGGACACTTGGAAGAGACAGACGTGATGATTACGTTATAGAACTGGTTAAATTCTTTCCAAAAGGCGGCAGTAGAACAACGCAATTAGTACATCGCTTGTTATATGCCGCTTTAATTGAAGCAAGAAGTTGTGAACGCTTTAGATTGCTTTCTGAAGAATTAAAAGATAAAGAACTTGCAAAGTTTTATAAAAATTTAATGGTTAGCGAAGCCAATCATTATACCATGTTTCTTGGGTTTGCCCGTAGATATGGAGAAAGAAAAGAAGTTGATGCCAAATGGCAACAACTCCTTGAATATGAAGCTAGAATTATAAGTAATTTAGGAAAAACTGAAGCCATTCATGGTTAAAACTTATAACCAACTCCAATTTGCATATTTGTATTAATAGCTTTAATACCTAAATCTTCATCAAAAATATTTGATAAACCATAGGTATATCTGGCATCCATAAAAATCATGGGGGTTATATTATAAGACAAGCCACCCACACCTGAATAAGCAAAATTTCTAATACCATCATCCACTTTATTAATCTTTAAACTAACCTGTGGGCCAATCTCAAAAAATAACCTGGGACCAAGTTTAAAGTCAAACAAAAGAGGAGCTTGAATATAATCCAGGTTTAGAGGTTCCTGTTTTGCTCCTTCAGCGGAAAATTGTAATTCAGGCGAAATACTAATATTATTTGATAATCTATATTCTGCAAAAAAACCAATTACAAATCCATTTCTGTGTTGGTTGTCTGGCAAGGAATTACCATCAAAATCTAAATTAGAAATGTTTAATCCACCACGAACACCATATTTTCCTTCTTGTGAGAATCCATAATACGAGTATCCAAGTACTAAAACTAATAGTAATATTTTTTTCATATTCAATAGGTTTGGGTTTTTAATTATAGCAACAAATGCGAACGAATATATATCTTATTATGAAAAAAAATATATTTAAAAGGTAAAGTGCAGAATTTTACTGTGTATTGCTTGAAACCGTATCATAGTAGATACTTTTTATAATACCATCAGCCAAACCAATTTTGGGCACATAAATATGTTTTGCTCCGCTCCATTTCATAGAAGACAGATAGATTCTCATTGCCGGAATGATAACGTCAGCTCTATCTTGATTCAAGTCTAGAATTGTAATTCGCTCATCATAAGAATAGCTCTGTAATATGTTATAATAGGAAGTTAAATAAAAATAGGTTAATGGTTTACCCATCGCTTTACCTGAAACTTTGAATATTTTATTAATGTTTCCACCAGAACCTATAACTTCTATTTTATCATATAAATTTGCTTGAGCTTTAATCCATAATTCCAATTCATGCCAAGCATCTTTTTTTACCATATCATTTAACAACCTTACAGTTCCAATTTGGAATGACCTTGACGCAACTGATTTTCCTTCATGAATCACAGTAAATTCAGTGCTTCCACCACCAACATCTACATATAAATAGGTTTTGTCATTGTTGATATACGTATGTAAATCTGTGGCGGCTATAATAGCTGCTTCTTCATCACCCTCAATAATATCAATCCGGATTTTAGAATTTTTATAAACCAATTTCGCAACTTCTCTTCCATTTAATGCTTCCCTCATGGCAGAGGTGGCGCAAGCTTTATATTTAACAACCTTATGAGATTTCATTAATAATTTGAATGCCAGCATAGTATCAGTAATACGTTGTGTATTTTCTTCAGAAATTTTTTGCGTAATAAACACATCAGAACCTAAACGTATTGGAACACGTACTAATGAGTTTTTTTTAAATAAAACTAGTTTTCCTGGTTCCTCTATAACGTTCATAATAAGCAGTCTTACGGCATTGGAACCAATATCTATTGCGGCGTATTTTTGAATTGATAACATACTAATTCTTTAACTTTTTTGAATAATAATCATAAATGGCTATTTGCGATCGTATTTCTTTTTTATTATTCTTCCTGTATTCATTATTTTGTGATTCATTTAAATTCCTTGCTTTTACATTATCGCTCCAACATATTTCAAAAGTATCTAAAAGCTCCCTTTTAATGTTGTCATCGTAAACGGGACAACTCACCTCTACTCTATTTTCAATATTTCTTGTCATCCAATCCGCTGAGGAAATATAAACCTTAGGATTATCATTATTACCAAAAACATAAAGCCTTGAATGCTCTAAAAACTTATCAACTATGCTAATGACTTCAATATTTTCACTCATCCCTTTAATTCCAGGAATTAAACAACAAATGCCACGAACAATCATTTGTATTTTAACACCTGCATTACTAGCTTCATATAGTTTATCAACCATATTATAACTTGTAATACTATTCATTTTAACTTTTATGTAACCAGATTTACCGCTTTTAACATTATATATTTCTGTATCAATCAAATTAAATAATGCTTTTTGAGTATAATGAGGAGATGTAATTATGTGTTTGTATTTGAAAATTTGATAATTGGTTTCAAAAAATTCAAAAACTCTATTTAAATCTTTTAGGATACTTTGGTTTGCTGTAAATAACGTATAATCGGTATAAATTTTGGCTGTTGATTCGTTAAAATTACCCGTACTAATAAATCCATATCGCTTTATTTTTTTTCCTTCTTCCCTTTCGATGACACACATTTTACTGTGAACTTTTAACCCTTGAACCCCAAAAACCAAATGTATACCTTCTTTTTCCATTTGATGCGCATAATCAATATTAGCTTGCTCATCAAATCTTGCCTGTAATTCAATTGAGACTGTCACATTCTTGCCGTTAATAGCCGCATTTATTAATGAACTAGCGACATGAGAAATCTCAGCAAGCCTATAAATAGTAATTTTAATAGTTTTTACTTTGGGATCTAAAGCCGCCTCTCTTAAAAATTTTACCACATATGAAAAAGTATGATAAGGTGCATAGAGAAGGTAATCCTTTTTGGAAATTTCTTCAAAAATACTTCCCTCTAAACTTAAACCTTTAATTCGGAGTTCCTTGATTTTTTCATAAAGAAGATCTGTTCTTCCTAAACTTGGAAAGCTCATATAATCGCGCCGATTGTGATATCTTCCTCCAGGAATAATACTGTCTGCAGTATCAATTCCCATTTTTGTCATTAAGTATTCTAAAGTTTCTTTATGTATGTTTTTATCATATACAAATCGAACCGGTTGCCCAATTTGCCTATCCTTAACACTATCTGAAATTTTTTCGATAAAACTTTTACTTAAGTCACTTTCAAAATCAAGCTCAGCATCTCGGGTAATTTTAATCATATGTGCAGAAATAGCCTTATAATCAAATATATTGAAGATATCATTTAAAAAATATCTCAATAAATCATCTATCATAATGATATAATTTTTACCCTCATTTGGTGGTAGTTCAATAAAGCGATCAAAAGTTTTAGGTATTTCAATAAGAGCAAATTGCCTTTGATTATCTTTAATTACCATCTTAACTGCTAAATAGGCGGCACTGTCTTTTAAATTTGGAAGATCAACAAAATCGCTTAGAATAATCGTTACTAAGGCGGGGCTAATTTTTTGAATAAAATAGCTTTTCAGAAAATCATGATGAAAATCTTGGATTTGAGTTTCATCAATTCTAAAAATATTTTCTTTTTCTAGTTTTTTTTCAATATTATTTAAGATGTTTAAACTTTCACTTTGTTGCTTAATAACGATTTTTGTAATAATTTCAAGTAATTCTGCGGCTTTAATACCTCCAAGCTCACTTTTACCTGCTTTACCTGCTTGAACAATGCGTTTTACTGTGGCATATCTGACTTTAAAAAATTCATCTAAATTATTAGAAAAAATACCTAAAAACCGCAAACGTTCAATAAGTGGTACTGATTTATCTGCGGCCTCTTGTAAAACTCTAGCATTAAACTGTAACCAACTTATTTCCCGGTTGATGTAACTATTAGAGTGCTTTTCGTTTTTAGTCATTTAAAATTCTAATTTATTAACAAATATATTCTATTTAAACAAAATATATAAACTATAACTAATGAAATACAGGCTTATTTACATGGACTTTTTCGATATGTTTGGCTTGCATTATATGTTAATTAAAGGCCTATAAACTTATGATATAAAACAATTCATGGAATTATATTAATTTTTTAAATCTCTAGGAAATAGTGTTTTTATAATAGTACCCTTTCTTAATTCTTTCCATGAATTAATCTCAAAAGTCATTAAAGTAACTCCACATGTTGGAACATTATCAATAGGGATATCACCAAAACCATTAACGAAGTTTGTGATGGCATTATTATGGCCAAAAATCATTAATTCATTAATGTCATCGTTGCAACCTTTTATAACCCTTATGAATGAATCTCCTGAAAAATCGTACAAATCATCATTTAAATAAAATTTTTCTGAATCAATTTTCAAGTTTTTTATAAAAATTTCAGCCGTCGTTTTAGCGCGTAAAGCTTCACTTGAAATTATTAATTCTGGATTGATTTGATTTTTTAAATTAAGGGAAATCATTTCTGCATTCTTTATTCCTCTTGAGTTTAAAGGTCGGCCATGATCCGGGATATCATATTCCCAAGAAGATTTTGCATGTCGCACTATAATTAATGTTTTCATGAAATTATAATTATATAAAGTTTAATAATAAATATGTTTAAAATATGATAAATGCAATTATATACATAAAGATTCCCAACTAATAAAACAATCTTTCACAAGTCAATATCGCTTAAATAAACAATATTCATGTTCAAATGAATCATTAAAGCCTTTTGTCGAATATTTATGTGCTATAACATATATTTTTTTTTTAGTTGTAACATGTGCGTTCTTTTGCTATACCTATAAAATAGAAATTTATGACCCCAAATCAAATTTCAACTGCGATTAAAACATTTTTAATCAAGGTTATTCCCTCACGGTTTTTCCCTCTAAAACTTTTATTATGTGTATTTTTATCGGTTGCTCAGCGCAATCAATAAAATTAATAAGAATTATTTCAATTAAAATCTAAATAAGTCATGAAAAAGAATACAACCCCCTCTCTTTATATCTTTTTACTAATCTTTTCTACATCATTATTTTTTGGTAATAGTCTGATTGCTCAAGAAGAAGGAATATATGAAGTAATAAATAATAATACGTTTAAAAACGGTACAAATTCTAAAAGTACAAGCACTACAGATAGAGAAGGTTTTTATGAATTAGCTTTTAAAATGCATCCTACCCATTATTTTAAAAATAGTTCAATAAAGAGTGTTTACAACGACAGTGATCCAGTAAAGCTAACCTTTGAAGATACTAAATCCTTTAATTTATTAAAGAACAACGCCAAGCTAAATGGGGTTGAATTAATTACAATTATTTTAAACAATAACGATGACTTAAATGATTCTATTGACTTATCTGGTAGCATGGATTTGAAAAAATTGAAATATGTTTTTGTCAGATGCAGATTTAAATGTTCTGAAAACAATGTAACAAAATTTATAAAAACAGATAATAATGTAAGAATATTTTATTCAACCAATATTGGCGGATAATTAGACCTAAGTGAATTTAAAAGATTAAAAAATGAAAAAACTCTACACTAAAAAAACATTAACAAATACATCTTTAATAAAATGGATGCTATTTGTTGTTTTTATTTTATCAACAATCTTTGATAGTTACGGTCAGGTCAGAGTACCTTTTGCACCAAGAACAGCAGCGGCATCACCTACAAGGACTGTCTATAATGTAAAAGGAGATTTTACAATGATTGGTAATACCAATTTGACCCTTGCAAGTTATAGTGATAATGGTTATAATGATGATGACATGAAATATGTGGATATTGATGGTGATGCCAACACATGGAACTCCTCGTCCGCATCTTTAACTTTTTCATCTGAAAATGGAGCTATTCCTTCTTGTTCTAATATTATTTATGCTGGATTATATTGGACGGGTAGGGCTTCAGATAGTGGCTCAAGTGATGATGTTTTTACTGTAACAAAAAATATTGGTGGTACGAATGTTACTAAAACCTTCGATAAACGGAAAGTTTTACTTAAAGGACCAACTGCAGGTTCTTATACCCAAATTGTTGCAAATACTACTGCAACTTTAAATAAAAATATTTATTTCCCTATTAATGGTGCAGATAATCGCATGTACTCTGCATATGCAGAAATCACTGATTATGTAAAAGCTCATGGTATTGGAGATTACTTTGTAGCTGATATAGCCTTAAGAGAAGGTATTAGTCCTTCTGGTATTGGGTTATACGGTGGTTGGGGTATGGTAGTGGTTTATGAAAACTCCAAAATGAAGAATAGAAATGTCACTGTTTTTGATGGCCATGCTTTTGTAACTAACTCAACAACTGTTAA
>JAHENA010000124.1 GCA_024643405.1 Flavobacteriales bacterium
GCTTATGAAACCGCACAAGCTTCTAGGAATTCAGCTTATTATAGTGTACAAAGTGCAGGTGCAACTGTAAAAGAAGCAACCGATAATTTAAATAGAACTACTATTTATGCGCCCATGAGCGGTACCATATCTTTATTGAATGTTGAAATTGGGGAACGAGTAGTTGGAACACAACAAATGGCTGGTACTGAAATTTTAAGGGTAGCAAACCTTAGTAATATGGAAGTAGAAGTAGATGTTAATGAAAATGATATTGTAAAATTAGAAATTGGTGATTCAACTATTGTTGAAGTTGATGCCTATTTAAAAAAAGAGTTTAAAGGTATTGTAACCGAAATTGCCAATTCAGCAGCAGGAAATTTAACTGCAGATCAGGTTACTAATTTTAAAGTAAAAGTTAGAATTTTAGAAGAATCATATCAAGATTTATTAGAGGGCAAACCAGAGTTTTATTCCCCATTTAGACCAGGAATGACTGCTACAGTAGATGTTATTACTGATAAAAGGGAAAAAACAGTTGCAGTGCCAATAAGTGCAATAGTTATAAAAACGGATACAAGTTCAACAAAAAAGCCAATAGCAAATAAAATTGAAAGTGGATCTGGACCTGTTGAAAACGAAGAAAAATTTGAATGTGTTTTTGTGAAAAATAAGGATGAAGCAAAATTGAAAGTTGTTAAAACTGGAATTCAAGACGACACCAATATCGAAATTATTTCTGGGCTTGAAGAAGGCGATGAAATTATTACCGGGCCTTATAGTGTGGTTTCAAAAACCTTAAGTTCAGGTGATAAAATCGAAGTAAAATCTAATAAAAAACCTGATGAAACCAAAGAAGAATAGTTAGATTCTTAATTAATTATTTTGGCGTTAATACTTAATATAGAAACAACAACAACAAATTGTTCAGTCTCTCTTTCTAAAGAAGGAGAGACATTGTTTTTAAAAGAAGACTATAATTCTAATTTTTCTCACGCTGAATCTTTACATCTGTTTATTGATGACGTCATAACGTCCGCTAAAATTAAGCCGTCACTAATTGATGTAATTGCTGTAAGTAAAGGCCCTGGATCTTATACAGGGCTACGAATTGGAGTTTCAGCAGCAAAGGGCTTGTGTTTTTCACTTGATAAGCCTTTGATATCAGTATCTACTCTTGAATTATTATCCCATCAAGTCAGAATTGACAGTGGTTGTATTGTTCCTATGTTAGATGCTAGGCGAATGGAAATATATTCAGCGATTTTTGATAAAAATCACAGTCAAATAAGAGAAATTCAAGCACAAATTTTAGAAGGAACTTCATTTTTGAACGAATTAGAAAAAGGAAAAGTTTACTTCATTGGTAACGGAGTGGAAAAAACCAAAACAATTATAAAGCATGAGAATGCGGTATTTATAGAACACAAATTACCATCAGCAAATGAAATGGGAGCTTTGTCATTTGAAAAATACAAGAAAAATGAATTTGAAAACGTAGCCTATTTTGAACCTTTTTATTTAAAGGACTTTATCCATTTAAAATAAAATTCTTTAAACTTTCTTATTAATTTGAACATTATGCGGGTATGGAATTTCAATTCCAGCAGAATCCAATGCTTCTTTAGTGCTTTCAGTAATTTCAAAATAAACAGTCCAGTAATCTTCTGTATTTACCCAAGGTCGTGCAACAAAATTTATTGAACTGTCAGCCAATTCCATTAAGCTTACCACTGGAGCAGGTTCTTTTAAAATTTTAGGATGTGAGGTTAATTGATTCATCAATAATTCCTTTGTTTTCTTTATATCTGAATCATAACCTACTCCAAATGTGAAATCAATTCGGCGTGTGCCTTGACTTGAAAAATTGGTAATATTGCCATTAGATAAAGTTCCATTTGGGATAATGATTTCTTTATTATCGGGAGAATTTAATTTTGTTGTAAAAATCTCTATCATTTTAACTGTACCTAATTCACCTTGTGCTTGAATAGTATCACCAACTTTAAATGGTTTGAAAATCATGATCAAAATACCACCTGCAAAATTAGCTAAAGAGCCTTGAAGGGATAATCCTATTGCTAAACCTGCTGCAGCCAAAATAGCAGCAAATGAGGTTGTTTCTATACCAACTGTACCTAAAACTACAACAATCAAAACTATCTTGAACATCCAATTTAAAAGGTTTAACAAAAACTTTTTTAAACTGACATCATAATTACCTTTTTCTAAACCTCTTTTTACGCCTTTTAAAACTATTTTAATGATCCATAAACCAATAAACCATATAACTATGGCCATTAAAAGTTTAGGCCCATAAATAAAGATTAAGTCATATCCTATATCTAACAATTTTTGTATATCCATAATAGTGTTTTTTAAATTTTTTCCAAATTAATAATAATTGGTTAAAACCGAAAATTTACAAATGCTAAAAAATTTATAATTAGTTAATTTTTTAAAAGGTTGATTGCATTTTCTACATCTGAAACAGGAAGTTTACAAGTATTGTCAACACAAACATATATTAGTGTTTCATTTTCAAGATACCTGTTCTTTAATAACGGCATCGTATTTTTTTGCGAGCTTCCAGCAACAATTTTATTGGGTAAATAAAAAGCGTTAAATTCAAATATTTTAGTAAAAACAGCTTCACCTACAATAGCTACTTCATAGAAAGGCACTGTATAATTCAACATTAAATCCAACCAATTGGAATATCCGGATCCATATTTTTGAATTTCAGGTTTTACATTGTTAAGCATAGTAACTGCTGTTTTTGAAAAATGTTCATTATCAAAATAGTGAGAAAGTTTGAATAAATTTTTAGCCATTATCGAATTGCT
Source organism: Flavobacteriales bacterium (assembly GCA_024643405.1). Lineage (GTDB taxonomy): Bacteria > Bacteroidota > Bacteroidia > Flavobacteriales > Flavobacteriaceae > Yeosuana. The sequence continues at coordinate 2,826 of JAHENA010000124.1, forward strand.
GGCTGGGATTACATTATCGGTGTATTCTATGCTTCTACTTACTAATTTGTCATCTTCATCGGATGTGAAATAAAACATTTTGCTTTTGTCATCTTGAAAATGGTCAAATACATAATTAGTTAAATCTCTTGCGGTAAACAACCACTTTTCATTTAGTGTCTGTTCATATAAATCTAGAAAGGCTTGAATGGTTGTTGCATAATCTTCCAAATAGCCATTAATTGTGCTTTTACCATTTTTAAAGTTATGATACAGACCTCCATCTTCACGAAGTTGTTTGCTTAAAATAAACTCAGCATTTTTGATTGCAATGTCCAAATAGTGTTTGTTTCCAAAAACTCTGAAAGCATCGATATAGCCTTTTAGCATCAGCGCGTTCCATGAAGTGAGAGACTTATCATCTAGTCTGGGTTTTGGTCTTGTATTGCGAATGATTGTCAAAGATTCTTTCCAATATTTTTTCTTGTTTGTCAAGACTTCCGAAGTAATATTGTATTTCTTTAATATGTATTCATCGTCATCTTTTCGTATTAATACATAGTTATTATGTTCCCAAAATCCATAATCATTGATATTGTAATAATCAGAAAATAAGTCAAAATCTTCTTTTAAGGCTAATTTTAAGTCTTCTTTTTGCCATACATAATAAGCGCCTTCTTCCAATTCACCATTTTTAGTTTCACTATCGGCGTCATAAGAAGAATAAAAAGCACCATTGTTGGTCATCATTTCCTGCTCTATAAAAGCCAAAGTTTCTACAACGACATCTTTGTATATTGGCTTTTTTGTTTTGAGATAGGCATCACTATACAAGCTTACAAGCTGGGCGTTATCGTACAACATTTTTTCAAAGTGAGGCACATGCCAAATTGGGTCTACAGAATATCTCGAGAAACCGCCACCAATTTGATCATAAACGCCACCGTATGCCATTTTTGTTAAAGTTAAATTGACGAAATCCATAAGCATTTCATCTTTATTTTGATGGGCATACCTAAGCAAAAAATGATAATTATTGGGCATCATAAATTTTGGAGCTCTGTTTAAACCGCCATTATGATTATCAAATTGCTTAGACCATTTTATTACAGCTTCTTCTATAAAATCAAGTTCAAAAACAGGGGTATTGGTATTTAATGCAACTATATCTACAGATTTTATGCCTTGTTCTAGTTTATTGGCATATTCAATAAGTTTTTCGGGATTTTCTTTATATAATTTTGAAATTTGATTTAGAGCGCTAATCCACTGTTCTTTTTTAAAATAAGTGCCTCCCCAAATAGGTCGTCCATCAGGTAAGGCAATCACATTCATGGGCCAACCACCTCTTCCGGTCATAAGCTGTACGGCTGTCATATATATTTGATCTATATCAGGACGTTCTTCTCTATCAACTTTAATGTTGATAAAATTAGCGTTCATTAATTGAGCAACAAGGCTGTCTTCAAAACTTTCGTGTTCCATGACATGGCACCAATGGCAGGCAGCATATCCAACACTAATCAACAAAAGTTTTTGGCTTTCTTTAGCTTCGGCCAATGTTTTGGAATTCCAGGCTTTCCAGTTTACAGGATTATGTGCATGTTGTAAAAGATAAGGGCTTGTTTCATTAATGAGGTCATTTGTAAATGGATGCGTCATAGATTCCGAGTTTTGATCTTTACAACTAAATAATGCAATGCATATTAATAATAATAATAATTTAATGAAGCGCATATATTCCAAAGTTAGGAATTTAAACCCATGTATAAATCATTAAAAGTATATTGACCTAGCCATTAATAGCTTCAACATAACTAACTTTACCTGGCAGCATTTCTCGTAGCATATTTTCAATACCACTCTTTAATGTATATGTTGATGAAGGACAACCACTACAAGCTCCTTGAAGAATAACATTTACAGTTTTTGTGTCACCATCATAAGACATGAATTGGATATTGCCACCATCGCCAGCAACAGCTGGTCTAACATACTGTTCTAGAATATTTACTATTTCTTTAGAAGTATCATCAAGTGTTTCAAAATATTGGTCTTGATGTTGGGAAGTTTTTTGCAGAATGCTTGGAGCTCCATCGTTTATGATTGTTTTTCCTTCTTCAATATAACTCCTAATAAATTCACGTAACTCCATTGTGATATTGTTCCAATCAGCTGTATTATGTTTTGTTATGGAAACAAAATTTTCATCAAAAAAAACATTTTTTACAAAAGGGAAATTAAAAAGTTCACTCGCTAAAGGCGAATGCATAGCATCTTCTTTTGAGGTGAATTCATAGGTAGCCATAACAATCTTTTTATTGGCTACAAACTTCATGGCTGATGGGTTAGGAGTGCTTTCAGCATAAACTGTAACAGGTACCTTCTTTACAGGTGAAGTATAAGCAATTACGATACCTCCATCATTTAAATACATTTCAATTTGTTCGGCAACTTCATCTTGTACATCACTCCATTCCAAAATATCATAGCGTTCTATTGCAATGAAATTACTTGAGATATAAACTTTTTTTACAAAAGGCAAATAAAATAATTGCTGAGCAAGAGGTGATGATTTTGTTTCATCAATGTTATTAAATTCAAAGCTTTCATGATCAGTTAAAAAATGATTGGCCTCAAATTTTATTATAGTAGAGTTGTTGGTTTCTTTTATTGAAATGGAATATGTTTTCATTCTTAATTTTTACACAAAAATAATAAAACAAAAAAGGAAAGCATACAATTTAGTTGTTATACATTTCACAAAACTTGAATACAAACTAATTTGATTACGATTCTAAAATTAAACTTTTGTTGGTTCAACTTTGGGCTTATGGTTTATTATAAAAAAAGTTTAGAATTTTAGAACTGATTTAAGTATTGAATTATTTTAAATTCATTAAATTTCCAACACATAACGTTATTTTTATTTTTAAACTTTCTTAAATAATAGTCTATTAATCATTTTAAGGTATAGAGTGAATATAAAATTATATATTTGGCAAGTATAAAAAAGATTAAGAAGGTTAAAGTAAAAAGGGCATTTGTAATAAAAGTCAATATAGCCCGTTTACTTTGAAAAGATATTATTGCATGAATTTTAAAGCATATTATGTATTAGCAATTTTGGGATTTATTACCCATTTTGGAACCGCACAAGAAGGCTTACCTATATATTCAGATTATTTAACAGACAACTATTACCTAATCCATCCTTCAATGGCTGGAGTCGCCAACTGTGCCAAAGTTAGGTTAACAGGACGGAAACAATGGTTTGGGCAAGATGAAGCGCCAAGTTTGCAAACGTTGAGCATAAATAGCAGAATTGGTGAATCGTCTTCGGCAATTGGAGGGATTCTTTATGCCGATAAAAACGGATATCATTCTAATACGGGTGCTTATCTAACTTATGCACATCATTTGATGTTTTCCCGAAATGAAATCGATTTAAACATGTTGTCTTTTGGTTTAAGTTTCGGATTTATTCAGTATAAATTAGATGAAACTTCCTTTTTGGCTGATGGATTTGATCCTTTGATTGCAGGAATAGAGCAAAGTGCAACCAATTTTAATGTTGACTTTGGTTTTTCATATCATTTCATTGATTTTTATGCCCACGGAACTATTAAAAATCTACTCAAAAACGATGGTATCAATTTTAATGAGCAAGGCTTAAGCTATAATAATTTAAGAACATATTTGCTTTCAGCGGGTAATGTATTCCATAAATTGGGTAGTGAATGGAGTTATGAACCTTCTATTATGTACATGTTTAGAGATGCGACACAAGAATCTTCTTTTGATATCAATGGGAAAGTGTATAAGGAAATGG
>JAHENA010000125.1 GCA_024643405.1 Flavobacteriales bacterium
AGGGAGTAAAGTTTGAACATTTGGCCGTGTAACAACTTTCTCCCCTATGTATGTATTAATTAAAAAAATGTCTAACTAACACAAAACAAATTTATGAAATTTAAATTAACTAACCTCCGTTATTTCGTAAGAAGACGGTTACTCTTTGTGATTATGAGAATGATTATCTTCCTATTGTGCACGTCAGTTTTTAGTTTAACTCCTAAACTATCGTTTTCACAGGAAAAGGTAATGATCAATCAAGATCAAGCTGTCACTGTTGATGAAGTTTTTAATATCATTCAACAGCAAACGAATTATCATTTTATTTTTCCAAAACGATTTTTTAAAAATGCTCCCAGCATTTTATTGGAAAAAGGAGAAATACTTGTGGTAAACCTTTTAGAGAAAAGTTTACAAAACAGTAATTTGGAATTTGAGGTAGATGAAAACAATACTATTTTGATTAAAAAGAATGAGAATTCAAGTGTCAGTCAAAACAAAGTAACTGTAAAAGGTAAGGTATTTGATACTAATGGTGTTCCCTTACTTGGAGTTACGGTTATAGAAAAAGGCACAAGTAATGGTATAGCCACAAACTTTTCTGGAGAATATAGTATTTCTGTACCTAATAATGCAACCATTGAATTTTCTTATGTTGGTTTTCAAACCAAGGATGTTGTTGTTGCAGATTTGACCTATTTTATAAATGTAGACATTACCTTAAATGAAGATGTCAATAAACTGGAAGAAGTGGTTGTTACTGGATACCAGGCAATTGCTAGAGAAAGAACAGCAGGATCATTTGATAAAGTTGATGTACAACAAATTCAACAAAGACCTAGTAGTCCAAATATCATTGAACGTTTAACCGGGCAAGTATCTGGGTTGAACATTAATCCTGTTAATAATTCATTTGAAATTAGAGGACGTTCAACGATTTTAAATGATTCTTCAAACCCTCTTATAGTGGTTGATGGTTTTCCTTTAGCCGATCAACAAAATTTTGAATCCATAAACCCTGAAGATATTGAATCTGTAACCATTTTAAAGGACGCATCTGCATCTTCTATTTGGGGATCAAGAGCTTCTAACGGCGTGGTTGTGGTTGTCACCAAAAAAGGAGCTAAAAATAAGGCCTTAACTGTTGATTTCTCAAGTTTTGCTGAAATAGAAAACAAAGTTGATTTAAGTGACATGAATTGGTTATCTACATCTCAGGAAATTGATTTAGACATGGAATTTATAGATAAAGGGTGGGCAAATCTAAGTAGTATAGCTACAGGTAATGGAAGTATTAACAACCTACATATGGCTTACATTTACAGAAACGGGTTATCGCCTGATGGAAATGTATGGTCACAAAATACATTTGATAACTACATCAATGAACTCAGAAAGAGAGATATTACTAAAGATTGGGAAAAGTATTTATTAAGAAATGCTGTAAGAACAACCTATAACCTTTCTATTTCTGGTGGTGGAGATCGTAATTCATTCTTTGGGTCATTGTCTTATACGAATAAATTAGAACCATCAATAGGAGATAAAAATGACCGTATTTCTATGAATCTTCGTAACGTTTTTGATTTTAATGATAAAATTTCCTTTACTGCAGGCATGACGGCTGTATTAAGAAACCAAAAAGAAAACGGGTTAGATTCCTATTATGGATTTACGGGAGCAGGAGGCTCTGTTGCTCTTGCAGGGTTGGCTCAACCATATGACCAACTTGTAGATGAAAACGGGCAGTATGTTCAGAATTATTACAATTGGAGTCCGTGGGTGTCTCAAGATCGTGAAGCTTTGGTTGGAGCTCCTTATACGTTTAACTATTTAGAAGAACAACGTAACCGAGATGTTAATACTACCCGAGTGGATCTGCGTGCTGACTTTAAATTAGATGTTGAAGTCTTTAAAGACCTTACCGTTAGTAGCTCTTTCAGATACGAACGCAATACTGATGATTTGGATAACTTTAAGTCCATGAATTTACCATCGCAACGTAATTTCACAAATGATTATTATGTACTTGAGTCTGGTAGATATGTAAATAAAATACCTGTTGGAACAGAATATTTAAAAGAAAACACATATTCTAAAGGATGGGTGTTTAAAAACACAATTACCTGGGATAAATCATGGACAAATCACGATTTAACAGTATTTGCAGGTGGTGAGTATTCAAGAAGGTTTTCAGAATTTTCTCGGAATAGACAATTTGGATATGACAAACAAGCAACCACTTATCAGCCTATAAATGAAGTTGATATGGTTGGAAGAAAGATACTCAATTGGGCAGGAAGTCCATTAACAAAATACGCAAATGGTATTTATCTTTTTGATATTAACAACCAAGACAATCGTTTTGTTAGTTACTTTTCTAATTTAGGCTACACTTACAAACAAAAATATACATTAAACGGCAGCTTTAGAATAGACCAGGCTAATATTTATGGAAGCAATCCTGATTTCAGATATAAACCACTTTGGTCTGTAGGTGGCGCTTGGAACCTTGATAAAGAGGCTTTTTTAGAGAGTGCCGACTGGATTAATCGTTTAAAATTAAGAGCAAGTTATGGATTGGGAGGAAACAGCATCAATAGCGCTTCGCCTTACCCAACAGCTCGTAATCGTAATATTACTTGGGGGTACCCATATATCACTTTAGTGTTAAGTCAACCAGGAAACCCAGATTTAAAATGGGAAGAAACAGCAACTACCGATTTTGGGATTGATTTTGCTTTTTTCAAAAACAGAATATCTGGAAGTATTGATTATTACTCTAAGAAAAGTACCGACGTTTACACAAATAGAAGTATAGACCCTACAGTTGGTTTCGCTTCAGCATTTGTTAATTATGCAGATATAGATAACAAAGGAGTAGAACTGGTTTTAAATGCCGACATCATCCGTTCTCAAGATTTTAATTGGTCTGTACGTGCTAATTTTAATAACAACAAAAATGAATTAGTTACTTTAAAAACTACTAACACTCCTAATCCTGACAGTTATACTTCAGGTAATGCCTATGAAGAAGGGAAACCAATTGGTGGTTTATATGGTTATAACTTTGCTGGTTTAGATGCCAATGGAGAGGTATTGCTATACAATATTGATGGCAGCACAAAATCATGGAGAGATGCCGTAGAGATAGATGAATTGGTTTATAAGGGCACAATGGTCCCAAAAAATTACGGAGGTTTATCAACAACTTTTGCCTATAAAGGATTTGACCTTACTTTAAATGCAAATTACCAGGGAGGGTTTGTGTTTAGCAAATCATATAACTATGCAAGTGTTGGATATGGTACCGGTAACAATATTGATTATGATTTTTCCAATATCAGAATGGATAAAATATGGGACACCCGTTGGAGACAACCAGGAGATGAAGCTACCACTATGGTACCTAAAATATTTTATAACGGAACTAATCCAGTTACAGGATTGGTTGAAAACAGATATGATACAGATAGTATGCACCGGATTTGGAACCAGTCAACCAACAATATATTCAAAGGTGATTATGTAAGAATTCAGGATATTATTTTAGGCTATACAATGCCATCAAAATTCTTAAAATCTACCTTTTTCCAAGGCATACGATTAACTATGCAGGTTGCAAACCCTTTTCTTTGGGTAGCAAATGATCTAGGTATAGACCCTACAGCACCTGATTCAGAGGCTTATACCAATTTAACCCGTTACACTTTAGGTTTAAGAGCAACTTTTTAAAACAGTAATACAATGAAAACAAGATATATATATATATTATTAGTAACATTATTGACAATCTCATCATGTCAGAATCCTGATGAATTTTTGGATGTTGTTCCAACGGGATCAATCACTCCCACAACCTTAGAGGATTTTGATAAGATGCTTCAAGATTATGCCATATTACGTTCAGTAGGAACAAATGTGCAGTACATGGATCCAGATGTGTTCCATAACTTAGAGAGTTTTATATCAATGGGGACTTATCAAAGTCAAAGTACCTTTAGTAATAGAGTTAAGGCGTATACATGGCAATATGATATTTTCAATATCACAGACAGTGATGCAGATTATAACAATTTTTATTTCTACATCCATGTTATGAACTATGTATTGCAGGAAGTTGATGCCGCAAAACCTGGCAATTTTAATCCTGCAAACCGAAATATCCTAAAGGCTGAAGCCTTAGCTCAAAGAGCCATGGAATATTTTTTAACAGTCAATGAATATGCACAACATTATGATGCTGCTACTCCAAATGAGCCAGGAGTAGCCTTGCCATTAGCTGTTGATCTTCAAGCTCAATTGGGGCGTTCTACAGTGACGGAGGTGTACAATCAAATTTTAGATGACCTGAATACAGCGCTTAGTTTGATGCCAGATAGTTACCAAGCAATCAATACAGGGGCCAATTTTAGACCCGGCAGAGCTTCTATTTATGCTCTATTGGCAGAAGTTAATTTATATATGGGTGACTTTGAAGCAGCTAAAACCAATTCAAATAAAGCTTTATCAATGTATTCTTATTTATACGATTACAACAACGTTGATTTTAATACACCATCTAATCCATGGGCAGGATATACTGAACCATATAAATCTGAATGGTATACAGGAACTTTAAATAAAGAAATTATGTGGCACAGATATATAAATTGGTCATTTGATTACAATTTCCAATTATATGATCCTAGTTTAGAAGCCTTATATGATAAAGTAAATGATAGAAGATGGTATTTATTCACTACACAGAAATCATATAGTGGCGTTGATGTGTCTCCTTACTCGGTATATATCTACGCAAGATCTGAGCGTTGTAATGGTTTAAGTGTACCTAGATTAATGCTTACTAATGCAGAATCTAAAGTACGTACTAACGATGGCCCTAGTGCTATTAGCACATTAAATACACTATTAGCTAAAAGAGTCACTGGTTTTACACCACTTACACATACTGATAATGCAGCAACATTACAGTTAATTAAGAATGAAAGACGTAAAGAGCTAGCAGGGTCTTCTCTTAATCTTTACGATCAAAAAAGATACCATGTGTATGGCGAAACAGTTCCTACTTACACCCGTACTAATCCTGAAACAGGTGAAACGTTTACATTAGAACCGGGTAGTAATGGATATATAGTACAAATTGCTCCAGCAATTAGAAACCAAAATCCGAATTTAAATTAACCTATTATTTAAGGGAAACCTTTAATAATTAAATATGAAAAATATGAAAAACAAAATTTTATTCTATATAGGATTATTACTCATCCCATTTTTAAATTCATGTGAGGAGGAAGGTATTAATACAAAACAACCACCTTTGTATGAAGCAACTTGGGCAGATGAAGCGACCTTAATATTTACTCCTTCTGGAGATGGAACAGGACAATTTGAATATTATATTGAATTTGGGACAGGAGGACAGAGATATTTTAATATTACTGATGTAGATTATGATGTAACTGTTGATATAGGTGAGTTTCCCATAGAAAATATTAGCAAAGTTGATATCTACGCTTTTGTTGAAGAAGAAAATGGAACAACTTATAATTATTTAGGAGGCGATGAAGGTAAATTATTTACCACAATAAATAATCCATCACAATCATTTCAATTTACTATGTCTGTAGATGATATAGAAACCCTTTTTGGAAATGATTTTTCTGCTGATCACAATGGGGCACTTTTACCATCAGATATCATTGAATTTAAATGGGTTCTTACAGATACAGAAGGGAATGTATTTGATTCAAGGTCAGAGTGTGTTGGCTTTAATTGTACGTATGGATTTGGTACCAAAGTTGTACAAATTGCGCCCCCTATCTGGGAGGGAACTTTTAATTATGAGTGGATTGATGCGACAGCGGATGCCATATATTATGGTGGAATAAGTATTGGCCAGACAGGTACAATAACTATGACTTTGCAACCCGGCAGTTTTACCGTGTATGATGTGAGTCATTTAACTTGTGATTATTATTATGGTGGCCCTGGAGTTTTAGATTATAATTATGAAACAGGGGAAGTAAATATTATTGATTCTTCTTGGAGGGCTCAGGCCTGGAACATTATAGATGTTAGTGGTCCCACAATAACAGTTGAATTTAGCTATTACTATTCGGCTCCTTATAATGAGTATGGGACATTTACTCTTACTAGAACAGACGGTCAGGATTGGCCAACTAACATACACACAAATTAACGATTAATAGCAAAAATTGGGGTATTTGTTTTTAAATACCCCTTTTTAATTTAGAATCTAGAATTTATGAAAAAAATCACTTTGCCTATTTTAGGCCTGGTCATTGCATTGTCTTTTTTTTCTTGTAAAAAAGAAGAGAAACAATCTAAAAAAGTTGAAAACACTTTTACACTGAACGCTGATATAATAGGTATTACTGATGATTATTTAGTGTATTATGAAAATGATGATACTACATCTGATGGTTATCATCGGGATACCTTATGGATTAAGGACAATAAATTCACTTTTAAAGATTCCTTACAAGATTATAAAGTATACTTTATAGATGTTCCACAAACACAAAGAACCTATACCGTAAAGATTGGTGATAAAGAATATAGAGCGAGTACAAAAGCGCATATAAGTCGATTATGGTTTAT
>JAHENA010000126.1 GCA_024643405.1 Flavobacteriales bacterium
GTCATTATGATATTAATTTACTGTTTAGCTGGTCAAATGATCTGTGCATGAACCAATATTTAGTTTTCTAAAATTGCTAAAAATAACCTACATTTTTAGTTGACAACAGGCAAAAGCACCATCATTTCGAATCACACCCTTATCGAGGAAAACTTTTTCTTTTATTTATTAAAATTGAATAATTATATTACAAGCCGTTTGATGGAGTGAAAGTAAGTCATATGTCAATTTTAAATTATTAATGGTGATTTATAGATCTAACATGAATAATAACATAAAAACACGAGTTTTAGTTATCGCATTATTTTTTGTGCACCATTTTTTGTTATCTCAAGTTCAACAACCTAATATCATTGTAATAGTGGTGGACGATATGCGATATGATGAATGGGGTGGCGGTGGTCATACCTTTCTCAAAACGCCAACTATTGATAAATTAGTAAAAGAAGGCACTCAATTTAGTAGGGCATACCATACGGTACCTTTATGTTCGCCAAATCGAGCCAGTATTCTTACGGGTCAGTATCCATCCAGACACGGAATTATCGACAATACTTCTAGGAATCAGGCAAGTTTCATGCTTGATCTTTTTCCGAAATACTTACAAAAAGCAGGATACAAGACCGCACATGTGGGCAAATGGCACATGGGTAATAGTCCAAAACCAAGACCTGGATACGATTATTGGTTGTGCATGGAAGGGCAAGGGAAAACGTACAATCCGAAACTCTATGAAGGGGATCAAGAATATCAATCTGAAGGATACATTACGGATATTTTTACCGAGAAATCTGTAGAATTTATCAAAAAATCAGCTGACCATCCATTTTTTCTCTACATCGGCCATAAAGCAGTTCATCCAGAAGCCATTCAACGCGATGACGGAACAACAGATTTATCGGTTCCAAAAGCATTCATTCCAGCTGAGAGGCATAAAGGAACCTATGCAAATGAAAAGTTTAAAAGAAGCCCTTCCTATTCCCCAACTGGTGCTACAGATGCAGGCAAGCCTGTAATTCAAAATGCTTTCAGCATTCGAGCTGAAACCATGCAAAAAGACAGTTTATGGATTCCAGAAATAGACTTGGGGGTTTCCGATCAATCCATCAGAGATAGAGCAGAAATGATGTTAGCGGTAGATGAAAGTCTTGAAACAATAATAACCACATTAAAAGAATTGGGAATCGAAGACAACACCACTATTATCTTTACCAGCGATAATGGCTATTTTTTCGGAGAGCATGGATTTTCACTGGAACGCAGAATGCCGTATGAAGAATCTATAAAAGCACCTCTTTTTATAAAACATCCTGCCATTGCTAGTCCCGTTAAGGTTGTGGATGGCCTTGTCTTGTCCATAGACATTGCTGCTACCGTGCTTGACATCGCTAATGTAGAAATACCTAACACCATACAAGGGAAATCCCTACTTCCATTAATACAAGGGAAAACAGACGCCATCAGATTAGGGGCATATATCGAATATTACAGCAATGAAAACCCATTCCCTTGGACCGCACAATTGGACTACAGGGTAGTGGTCGGTGACCAATATAAATACATCAAATGGTTAAGATTTGATGAGGCAGAGCTTTACGACCTTTTAAATGATCCAAACGAGCAAAATAATCTAATTCATCATCCGGCTTACCAAAATATTGTAGAACAATTGCAAAATCAGATGGCAGATCTTCAGCTAAAGGCTTTGGGATTGAGGTAATAAAGCAAAGCATTGGTTAATGTAACTTTATTTCGAAAAACAGCTGAAGGAAGACTAAAAAGAATGAAAGCACGATGCACGAATATGGTTGTACTGATTTACAATATTTTGAAAATGGGAAATACATAAGATTATGAAAAATGCAATAAAAGTGACTTGTGCTTTAATTGCAATAGATCATAAATTTTTGGTCGTTCAAAGAAGCGAAAGCATGAATCTACCGCTGAAATGGGAATTTCCTGGTGGCAAAATTGAACCAAATGAGACGGAAGAAGAATGTATCAAAAGAGAGATCAGAGAAGAGTTGAACATTGAGATCACCTTGGTTAAAAGGCTTACAACCTCTTATTTCGAATACCCAATTATCGCTATTGATTTAATTCCTTTTTTAGCCACTTACAAAAGAGGAAAGATAAAACTTAAAGAACATAAACAGTATAAACTTTTGAGTAAAGAAGAACTGAGCAGTTTGGATTGGGCAGAAGCCGACTTGCCAATTGTAAAAGAACTACTAGAATTATGAACCAAGGCATTTATGAAGAACTGGTAACGAAATTAGTTGCTCAAAAAATCAATGCGCTTGATAAGAGCGCTTACCTAATTAACAAGACCAAGATTGATAAAGCGGAGGCTTCTAGTATTTTAGCAAAGCACTTATCACAAACTATAAAGCATGCATTGGAGTATGTGAAGGGAGATAAGCAAATTGAGTTACAAATTGAAATAGCTAATAAAATCATTAGAATTTTAAAGGAAGAGCTTCAAAAAGAAGAATTTAATAACGACCTAATAGAAGTTGAGGGCGAGATTTTAAAGGCAGTATTTACAAGGGTTGATGCCCATTTTTCTGATTTCGACCTTCATTTAAAAGAAATAACACCTTACACTAGACTTACTCATAGCGAACTTTTTACTGGAGGCAATGTCGGCTTATCCCTGGAAAGTGAACTGAAAAAGGAGATTTTATCCTCTGACAGAATTGATTTGTTGGTATCCTTTATCAAATTCAAAGGAATAATAATTCTTGAAAGAGAGTTAACAGAGTTTACTAATAGAGGTGGTAAGCTGAGGGTGATTACCACAACCTACATGGGAGCTTCGGATTACAAAGCCATTCAGTTACTTTCAAAATTAGAGAATACAGAAGTCAAGATATCTTACAATACTGGTAATGAGAGGCTTCATGCAAAAGCTTACTTGTTTTTCAGAAACACAGGTTTTCATACTGGTTATATTGGCTCTTCAAACTTTTCTAGGTCTGCGCTCACCGATGGTTTAGAATGGAATATAAAAATCACAACAAAAGAAGTAAGCCATATCATAGATAAATTTCAAAAGACATTTGACTCTTATTGGCAAAGTGATGATTTTGAAACTTTTAATGATTCTATTCATAAAGAGAAACTCATTATTGCTTTGAGCCAAGGGAAAATATCTAAATCCTCTACTATCAACCATTCATTTTTTGATATCAAACCCTATCCTTTCCAGTTAGAGATATTAGAAATACTTGAAGTTGAAAGAACCGTACATAATAGAAACAGAAATTTGGTTGTTGCAGCTACTGGCACGGGAAAAACGATAATCTCAGCATTTGACTACAAAAACTTTAGACAAAACAATAAGTATTACAAGCTCTTGTTCTTAGCGCATCGAAAAGAAATACTTTCCCAATCTTTATCTACTTACAGAGGAATTTTAAAGGACAATAATTTTGGGGAGATGTGGGTGGATGGCCAAGAACCCATGAGCTACGAATACGTTTTTGCTTCCGTTCAAACGCTAAATAATAGACTCGAAAATTTAAATTTATCTCCTCAATATTTTGATTACATAGTCATTGATGAGTGCCACCACCTTACTGCGAATAGCTATCGCAACATAATAAATTATTTCGAACCAAAAGTACTTTTAGGTTTGACTGCCACACCAGAAAGAATGGATGGTGGCGACATTCAAGAAGACTTTCACAATAGAATTGCAGCCGAAATTAGACTGCCAGAAGCATTAAATAGGAAGTTACTTTGTCCTTTTCAATATTTTGGCATTACTGACAGCATCGATTTGTCCAATGCAACATGGATTCGTGGTAGATATGTTGCAAGCGAGTTGACTAATTTATATACAGCCAATGACAGGAGAGTAAGAGAAATCATTGATGCTTTAATGAAATACACAAAAGATGAAACGGATGTGAGAGCTATCGGCTTTTGCATTTCTATGGAGCATGCAAAATTCATGGCCGAAAAATTTACTTTGGCAGGATTTAAAGCAGACTATCTCACGAGTGCAAATAATCAAAATAGAGATATTGTTAAAAGTCAATTGCTGAATAAAGAAATCAATTACTTATTCGTGGTGGATATTTTCAATGAAGGGGTTGACATTCCGGATATTGATACCGTAATCTTTTTGAGGCCTACGGAAAGTTTGACAATTTTCTTGCAACAATTAGGAAGGGGGTTAAGATTAGCAGATGGTAAAGATTGTTTAACAGTATTAGACTTTGTTGGCAATGCCAGACCAGAATACAATTTTGAAAACAAATTCAGGGCACTTATTGGGAAAACTGCAACTACCGTTCACAAGGAAATAGAAGATAACTTTCCTCATTTGCCAATTGGCTGTTCTATCGTTTTGGAAAAGAAAGCCAAAGAAACAATTCTTGAAAACATAAAAGCAGCTACTAAGCTTAATCGCAATCAACTTATTAATAAAATCAGGAACTTTAAAAACGACACAACACTTCCTCTTAATCTCAAAAACTTTTTAGAATTTAATTCTATTTCTATACAAGCAATTTATAAGAGAGGAAGCTGGAAACGTTTATGTCAAGAAGCTGGTATTATCGATGACTTTCAAGTAACTAATGAGAAGAGCATTGTTTCAGCTATTAGTAAAAAGTGGCTTTCAACTAGCTCAACAAGTTATTTTAGGTTTATCTTAAAACTGGCAAAGGCAAACTTCCAACTGAATTTGAGAAAATTCAATCCAGAAGAACAAACCATGCATTTAATGCTTCATTACGACATCTGGCAAAATGCAGCAGGGTTTAAATCACTTGAAGATAGTATTCAAACCATTGGTAAGAATAAGGTTTTGGTTGAAGAAATGATTGAAGTGCTTGAAATTTTAATTGACCAAATTTCCTTTAAAGAGATATACATTGATTTGCCATACAATCAACCTCTTAAGGTTCATGCTCGATACACGAGGGATCAAATTTTAGCTGCTTTTGGATTAAGCACATTCGAAAGAAAATCGTCTAGCAGAGAAGGTGTGGCAGAAAACACTGCTTTAGATACTGAATTACTTTTCATCAATTTGATCAAATCAGAAGAAAATTTCTCTCCCACAACCATGTATGACGACTACGCTATAAATGAATACTTATTTCATTGGCAGAGCCAAAACTCAGCAAGCCCTGAAACTTCAAAAGGGCTATCCTACATAAAACATCAAGAAAATAACAAAATAATTCTCTTGTTCATCCGAGAAAAATCAAAAGATGAATATGGAAATACGATGGGGTATGTATTCGTTGGTGAAGGAACTCTTAGAGATTATTATGGTGCTAAACCAATGAATATTAAATGGGAATTGAATGAGCCAATGCCTCATTTTTTATGGAAAGATGCAGCTAAATTGAGAGTAGGGTAATTCAATTTGCAATTATTCTAGGTCTTGCATTAGCAGAAATTTATGAGCAAAAACAGAAAAACCACCCTCCCAAATAAGGTACTCCCTCATTTTTTGTGTCTATATATCAACTTGCTTCCCTAAAGCATTTTTATCCTACGACTAAAAATATAAAGCAATACAGTCATTCGACTGTTTTTCTTTACTTAAACCATCCCAAAAACGATTCATTTTTCAAAACGAGTTGGTATCCATTTCATCTCTTCGGAGTGTGGATAGCGATTCGTTTTTTTTATGCCTTAATCTGAACTGTTGTTAGACCTTATTTTTCGGACTTCTGAGATTAAATCACTTGTAAATTTCGGACTTTAGAATTCCCAATTTGTTAAAGAAATGGCTAAATGAAACCCTTAACACCCCAAGACCATATTTTATGCTTCGAGGAATATTGATAGACGATGCTTCTTCAAAATACTTCGTAGGACATGTCACTTCCCCAATATCAAAACCTTTGTAAATAATCTGAGACAACATTTCATTGTCAAATACAAAATCATCATTATTCGCATTGAAATTGATGCTTCTCAACACCTCTCCACTGAAAGCCCGATATCCCGTGTGGTATTCTGATAATTTGTAGTTCACCAATATATTCTGGGTTAATGTCAAACCTCTATTGGCAATAAATTTATACCAAGGCATTCCTCCTTTTAACGCTCCTTTTCCAAGTATTCTGGAACCCAATACCACTGGATATAGGTCTTCTCCTATGATATTCACCATAGAAGGAATCAACTTAGGCGTATATTGATAATCCGGATGCAACATGATCACTATATCCCCATTTAACTCCAAAGCCTTATTGTACAACGATTTCTGATTGCCTCCATAACCTTTGTTTTGCTCGTGGGTGATGATGTGTTTGATTCCTAATTCCTTTGCTGTTTCTACCGTATTGTCTTTACTCGCATCATCACAAAGAATCACTTCGTCCACCATATCAAAAGGAATTTCGGCATAAGTTTTAGCCAATGTTGCTGCTGCATTGTATGCTGGTAACACTACTACAACTTTTTTATTCTTATACATACTTTAATCTAATAATTGTTCTT
>JAHENA010000042.1 GCA_024643405.1 Flavobacteriales bacterium
ACAGGTGCTGTTAACTGGGAAATTAAATTTAATTTAATGGCTGCCTCGTCAATGACCGCTTTGGCTGTCACGTTTTGATATATAGGACACATGGGTTTACTAAATAAAGTATTTTCAATGGCAGCCGCTAATTCTTCTCGGGCCGGTTCCATTAAAGGAGAATGAAAGGCGCCACCCACAGGTAAAACCAAAGCACGTTTGGCTCCTTCATTTTTTAAGGCTTCACAAGCTTTGTTAACAGCGTCTACATCACCCGAAATTACTAACTGACCAGGACAATTATAATTGGCAGCCACAACAATACCTGGGGTTGAAGCACATATTTTTTCAACTATAGCATCTTCAAGTCCTAAAACTGCAGCCATAGTACTTGGTTTTAGTTCACAGGCTTTTTGCATGGCTAAGGCGCGTTTAAAAACTAATTTTAAACCATCTTCAAAGTTTAAAGCACCGTTGGCGACTAAAGCTGAAAATTCTCCAAGAGAATGTCCTGCAACCATTTCTGGTTTAAAATTATCACCTAAAGTTTTAGCCAGAATTACGGAGTGTAAAAATATGGCTGGTTGTGTAACCTTCGTTTCTTTTAAATCTTCAGCAGATCCTTCAAACATGATATCTGTGATTTGAAATCCTAAAATATCATTCGCTTTCTCAAATAATTCTTGTGCTAAAGGAGAGTTTTCATAAAGGTTTAAACCCATTCCTGTAAATTGTGCTCCCTGACCTGGAAATATATATGCGTTCATGTTCGTTTCATTTTAGTGATGCAAAAATAGGAATTAATCTTTAATAGCAATTAAAGTTATTTGTGGTAATTATAATCCAATAATGGCCGCTTCAGCACATCTTTCACCATCCATAGCGGCTGACACAATGCCTCCGGCATAGCCACCGCCTTCGCCACAAGGAAATAATCCGGACACTTCAGGATGTTCTAATTGTTCATTTCTGGGAATGCAAACGGGTGATGAGGTTCTGCTTTCAACCCCTACAACATTAGCCTCGGCGGTATAATAACCCTTCATTTTTTGCCCAAAGGATTCAAAACCTTTTCGCAAACGACTGCCTATTAATGTAGGTAATAAGGAATGTAAAGGAGCCGATTTTAATCCGGGCTGGTAAGAGGTTGGATTCAAATCAGTTGACAGCTTGCCTTCAACAAAATCAGTTAAGCGCTGTGCAGGTGCCGTCTGTGTTCTTCCACCAGCAGTAAACGCTAATTTTTCCAAATCTTTTTGGTATTCTAAGCCTTTAAGTGCACCAAATTGTTCGTATTTATATAAATCTTTATCGGCATTAATTTCAACCACAATACCCGAATTGGCGAACAGGTTATTTCGTTTGGAAGGTGACATACCATTCACAACCACTTCTCCATTGGCTGTGGCAGCCGGAACAATAAAGCCACCCGGGCACATACAAAAGGAGTAAACACCGCGCTCATTAACCTGTTGCACTAAAGCATAGGATGCTGCTGGTAATAATTCATTGCGTGGACCCTTGCAATGGTATTGAATAGAATCTATAATATGTTGTGGATGTTCAACACGTACGCCCATAGCAAAAGATTTGGCTTCTAGAGCTATTTTCTTTTTAAAGAGTAAATAAAAGATGTCGCGAGCAGAATGGCCAGTTGCTAGAATAACCCTGTTAACAGGCATTTCCAAGCCATTTTGCAAGGTAATAGATTTGATTTTACCAGATTTAACAGTAAAATCCACTACACGGGTTTCAAAATGAATTTCACCACCATATTTTAAAATAGTTTCTCTAATATTTTGAACCACTTTAGGTAATTTATTAGTACCAATATGCGGGTGTGCATCAATCAATATTTGTTCTGTAGCACCATGATACACTAAGTTTTCAAAGATACGCCTTACATCGCCGCGTTTTAAACTACGGGTATAAAGTTTACCGTCACTATAGGTACCTGCACCACCTTCGCCAAAACAATAATTGGAATCTTCATTGACTATGTGGTCTTGATTGATGGCTTTTAAATCACGTCGTCGGTCCTGTACATTTTTGCCGCGTTCTAATACTACAGGTTTAAATCCTAGTTCAATACAGCGCAATGCGGCATACATGCCAGCCGGACCAAAACCAATAATATGAATCGCCTTTGCCTTTGAAACATCTTTATAATTAAAGGTATATTCTGAGGTTTTAGGTAAAGCTTCTTTAATGTAAACTGCTACTTTATAATTTAATATGATAAGCGCTTTACGAGCATCAATAGATTTACGTAACACCTTAATTCCAGTAATATCATTCTGCTTAATTTTTAAATATTGAGCAGATTTTATTATCAAAATATCAGCAAAGGCTTCTTCCTGAAGTGTGATACGTAACTGAATCTCTTTTACCATGCTGCGAAATTACAGAAAATAGTCTTAGATGTTATAAAAAGAATTTTGGAGATTCGTTTAAAGTTAAAGCATTCGCGATGTGGCGGTATTCTGTGTTACGTCTGCCAGGTGCCGCAGTTGATTTAAAGATATAAAAGCTCATTGTTTATTCTGTTGCTCAGCATTATTAGTCTGCCGAAACCGAAGTTCAATAGCGAACAAAAGCTGAAAACATATTCTTCACCCCGCCATATTGCCAATGCAATGTTAGCGGTAGTTTTTGATATGATTATATTTAACCTACTAATTGCAGCAATGAATAGTACTATTATACAATTGTCTCAAATTTAAATTATCAAATAAATCTTTTTCCTTTAGTGCAAGTTCCTTTAAATGTAGTAATGCTTTTTTAACATTATTTATCTTATCAGTTGGTATAATGATTTTAAAATATTTGTGAGTTTTATCTTCTGATGATATGCCGCCTTCTTTATAGGTTATAAAGACATTTATACTAAAGGATGCTGTTAATTCAGAATATAATTCATCCCATTTTTCAATTAAAAAACTATCAATAAGATATTTATAATTAATGGGTGAATAGATTATAGCAAAGTCATGGTGGTTAGTAGTCTCTTTTTCTTATGATACAAATTTTTGTTTTCTTTCTTCGATAAAACTATTTCCCCTAAATTCCCGAATAGTTATTGTATTAATAGTTGTGCCGTAAGAAAACTTAAACTCTTTTGTTGAAGGTCTTGCTTCGCCAACTATTTTATTTATATAAGCCACAGTTTCTTTTTTGTTTGCTCCATGCCAAAAAGACTAAAACAAAGCAGCATAAAAAAGAATAATAGTTGTTTGCTCATTATAAATAACTTAATTATCAAATAAATTCTCGCTTACATTTTCCAGTTTCGCACCTTGCAGATCAGCCATGTGCAACATGGCTTTCACCAATCGATCGCAATAGATTTTTTCTTTTCCGGCATTTACTTGAATATATACCTGCTCTCTTTCTCCGGCTTTTAAATAGTCAATCTCCAGCCCCCATTGCTCATATTGGACAGCAGCTGTCAACTTCTTATAGTCATAATGGGTAAGGGTAATAAATTTGATTGCTTTCCACGGAACCAGTAACTCTTCCCTTCTTGTACAGCCATCTGCATTATTTGCAACACAGGGCTTTATGGAAAGTAGCTCTTCTGAAAAGTTGCAATCTGTAAAAATATCATCGTCCCCGGCTTGCGGTATGCTTTGATAAAAACGATTTAAAAACAGTAAGGTTTCTTCTTTAGTTTGTGCCTGAACAAGTAAATAGCTAAATAGCAGGAAGATTGGTATTATTATTTTTTTCATAACTACTTTATTAATGAATAACGGTTTCTACTGTAAAACTATCGCCACTATAATATAAACGCATTTCTTTCTTAGCATTTTCTATTGCCTCACTCTCAGAATTACCAAAGCTTATAGCATAGTTAAATGTGGTACAATCAAAGCCGCTAATATCCTTTCTGAAACTAATCACACAACCATATGGTTTGTTACTTGTCCAAACCATCACTTTGTTTTTGCTCAAACTATAATAATTGGCAAGTTCATCCGTTACTTTTTGTCGTAAATCAGCAAGGTTGGTACTGCTGTTGGAGGAATACTCATAACGATACCCTTTTGCTGTTGTAAATTGGCCACAAGGGCTGTCCATTTCGTCATAAATATATCCAATGGCTATTTTAACTTGAGCATTTAAAGCTGCCAGTTTAAGGATAAAAACTGTAATGAGAATAAAGGTTTTTTTGTTCATACTGTTTATTTAATTATAGTTTACAAATAAAATTACCGCTACTGTGAAGATATCAATTTTTTTAATTGTTTATATCAGTAGTTAAACGTAGTTAGTTAAATTTTTTTCAAAGTCAATATGCCATGAGCTAATCAGCTGTAAAATTTAAAGCCTTAATATAACCTGTGTTTTGGTAATTATTTTTATAAAGCGCCTTTTCTAAAAAGTCATTTAAAGCTTTTTGAACTTTAACTTGGTCTGGTTTATTTTCTCTTATCTTACTGTAAGATGAGCGGTCACTTAGGGAATATTCTGATATTAAATGATAATCTTCTGGTTCATCAAAATTCATGATGCCCTTGGTATTATTCATTTTTTTATAGGGCCAAAAACACCAGTTGATGTTATTGTTGTCTAACAGGCTTCTGAAATCATGTACCCATTGGTCTGTGTTTTCACCGGATTCTCCTAAGTATATTGGCACCTGATGCTTTTCACTAAAATCGACATAATTTTGAACGGCTCCTTGATTTACCTCAAACCAGTATTTGTGAAATTCATATACCACATTATCATCAATTAGTTCTTTAAATACCTCAAAATTGCCGCTCCAAATGGAACCATTTAAAAAGATAGTATGTTTTTTGTCAACCATTCTAATAGCAGAAACGGTCTGTTTATATAACGATGATAGGTCATTATTGAGCACATCAATGTCATCTTGAAAGTAATGCGCCACGGGTTCATTAATTAAATCATAACCTACAATAACGGGTTCATCTTTATATTTTTTAGCAATATCAACCCAAATGGACGTCATTAAATCTTTAGATGATTTACTTTTTAAAAGATAGGGATAACCATAGCTGTCATCAATGTTATCACCTGTTTGCCCGCCTGGGGCACAATGCATATCTAATAAAACATAGAGTTTTTCTTCCCGGCACCAGCTTATAATTCTGTCAAAATAGGTAAAGCCTGAATTTCTTTTGCCCATATATAAATCTTGGGTAAAAAGTTTGTAATGAAATGGTAAGCGTATATGGTTGCAACCAATCCGTTTTAAGTACTTAATATCTTCATGGGTGATATAATTATTTAAAAAAGTATCCCAAAAGACTTGCAAACTATCAGGCCCTACCAATTCATATAATAATTCATCAATTTTTCTTGGGGCATTCACCTGATTCATTTTAAACATGTAGCCTTCAGGAACTAACCAGTTGCCAATATTTGTCCCTTTTAAAATGATAGGCGTGCCTTTATCATCTACCAATTGTTTGCCATTAGTTTTTATAAAACTTAATGTGTCAATTTTTTTTGGTACAATTTCTTTTTCAGGGTTCTTACATCCAAAAAGGAATGAGAAAATAACGACGAGTTGAAGAAGGTTTTTGAATTTAATCATGTTTATTGTTTTAAACTAAAATGTCCCATTTTGGTAAAAGTGGTATTTTCTTTATCAATTAAAATGGCTTTAAACCAATAATCAGTAGGCGTTAGGATGGTGCCATTATAACTACCTTTCCATCCGTCTTGATTTTTTGTTAAATCCATATTGTATAGAAATTTTCCATATCTATCAAAAATAGTAATATCTGCAAATACATATAAGTCATCTGTGACGCCTTCTATCTGCCAAATGTCATTATTTCCATCATTATTGGGCGTAAAATATTTGGGAAAACCAATTAAAGATACTTTGGCGTTAATGGTGGGTTCACAATTGTTTTTATCTCTTGCATAAACAGTATATACACCTGCACTGACGTTAAAAAATGTGTGCGCTACACCTTGCCCAGAGAAGAATATATTATCAAGGGAATATTCATAATTGCTTTCACCGTTAATTGTAACTGATATTTGATAATTATCAGCTGAAACCTCTGTAAATATTGGTTTCCCAGATTCAAAGACTGTAAACTTTTTTGTTGAAGAACAGTCTAATTGATTTTCAGATTTAGAAACCGTTAATGAAAATGTGCCTGATTCTGTTATTTCAAATTCTTGATTGGTAGAAAGAATATTTCCTTTATTATCTTTCCATTGCCAACTCATATTTGTATTGCCACCATCTAGAATAATTGTTGATTGAAGACTGGTATCACAGATGGTATAAGTGTCTTCAATATTTAATTCTAACGGAGCGTTGACAATGAGTTCTAAAGGCTCAATACCAAAACAGCCAAAATCATTATCGTCAATTCTTACCCATATTGTGGATGTAACTGAATTGTGATATAAATTGAGTGGATTTGTTTTAGTTTGGGCGTCTTGAAATGTTGAATAAAAGTTAAGATTGGATGTTAGAGGAATGTTAAATTGATTTCTTATTTCGGTTTCTTTCAATTTTAAGTTAAAATCACCTGTTGGATTATTTTCTGAATCAGCAGCGGTTACACAAGTATAAATTTCCTGAATTTTATCTAATTCTGTGTAAGTGGTTTCCAAAAAAAAGTTACTAATAATGGCACATTTTTCTGGGTTCATAATTTTCACAAATATTTCTTGTGGATTGGTCTTGTTCTCAAATACCTCTGGATTTTGTATTTCATTAACTTGATTAGTCGCATCTTCATAGGTATTATAAAAAGTAAATTCATAAGCTATATTACGGGCATTACTTATTTTCTCTTCAATAGTATATAAATTAAAAATTGAAATACCATCGGTATTAGAATCACATTGTATTAATTTTTGGTTATTATTTAAAATAGGTAATGGATAAACTTCCACTTCTTTAAACAAAGTGATTGGATAATTATTAATGATAATAATTGCTTTGACTATATATTTACCAGGACTTAAATATTGGTGATTTGGATTAAAATCAGTGGAAGTAGTGCCGTCCCCAAATTCCCATAATACCGAAGATATTGGTGCATATGCTACTATTGAAAAATCAAGGTAGTCACTAACACATTTACTTTCAGTAATGATTCTATTTTGAAAATAGGATGGTATAAAATTTGGCAAACCTTTAAAGGATTTACCTGTTAATAAATTTATAGATAACGGCCTAAATTCCACATCAATTTTGTCTTCAGGTTTATTAATGACACTGATGTTATCT
This sequence comes from Flavobacteriales bacterium, assembly GCA_024643405.1. Classification (GTDB taxonomy): domain Bacteria; phylum Bacteroidota; class Bacteroidia; order Flavobacteriales; family Flavobacteriaceae; genus Yeosuana. Next base: position 7,211 of record JAHENA010000042.1, read on the forward strand.
ACCGCTTGTAATGGATTATTTTGAATATAATTCGCTACATATATCTTGCCGTTGTTGGCTAATTGCAAGGACCCAAAATCATATTGGGTTGATGTGGCCACAATAATTCTTCCTTCATCTGAATCTGGTAAGGTCAATCCAAACTTAATAAGGTAACTGGTGTTAGGTAAATTTTTTCCTGAAAAATAAAGGGTATTGGAGTCTTGTGAAAATTCTATCCCATAGGGTTTTATTGGAGTGAAAAACAAATCAGCCATAAACCCTTTATCCAGAGTGATTGTGGTTGTTGTAATATCAAAATTATATAAATAAATATTTCTACTTTCATAATCAGCCATTGCAATAATTTTTCCATTGGGAGAAATTTTCATAGCACCTACAGAAGAGACTGTGGCTTGTTGTTTGGAAATAGTGGGTGTTCTTATAAGGCCATTGGTTGTCACATCAAAAATAAAAAAAGTATCCATTGGTGTGCCTAATTGTGCTGACTCACTTCCAAAAGCAATTACTTTAAAAGCATTATTGGTGGCATCATGGATTGCTGTGATACGTTCAGTTGAAGATTGCGTGAGTCTGATATTTTTAATAGTTACTTTACCTAATGGAAACTGGTTTGAAAATTCAATTTCTGAATAAAAAACACCTGATGTAAAAAAAGGGGTACTTGATGGTTGCTGTCTAGTAGTAAAAATATAATAAATATTTTCGTTGTTTGGCTTCGGAATAATTATTGAGGTCTGTGTATTGTTGGTGTCTCCGGCCAAATTATTGCCGTTATCCATAATTATATGGTTTTTGTTCCAAACACTCGCACCATTTGTATAAAACAATAAATTACCGCTGATATCTGAAATACTTGAACAACCCGCAAGAGTGTTCATGTCTCCATCTGTAAGGATATTTAATCTTCCATTATTAAAATTTAATCCTGAGTTATTTCCAAAGTACCAGTTAACAGTTTCATTTTGAGAAACGATAATCTCAGAAATGAAAACAATAAAAGCTATTGTTGTTAATTTTAATATTTTGGAAAAAAAAGACATAAATTTTTTAATAACTCTGATTTGAATATAAAATTAAATCCAAAAAGATCTGTAATATCCAACTTTTTTGTCACATTTAATTTAGTAAATAAGGCTATTTAATTAGGCTGGCGTATTATTTGTAAAAATTACTTACGGATGTAGCTAATGAATGAATAATCAAACTTGTTATTTTCATCCTTTTTATGATACACATTTGAAGTTTCTTTCCAAATGGAGTAATCTATTTCTGGGAAAAATGTGTCAGCTTCAAAGTTATGATGTACCCTTGTTAATTCTATTTTATTTACCAAACTTAAAGATTGATTGTAAATTTCACCACCACCAATTATAAACGGTTGGTTATCTTTTTTGGCAACATCTAATGCGTCCTTTAAGGAGTTGACAACAATAATCCCTTGAGGCACCTTATAGTCGTCTTGTTTTGTAATAACAATATGGGTTCTGTTAGGTAATGGTTTTGGGAAACTTTCAAAGGTTTTGCGTCCCATAATGATATGATGGCCACTTGTAAGTGATTTAAAATGCTTTAAGTCATCACTTAAATGCCATAAAAGTTGGTTGTCTTTACCAATGGCATTATTTTCTGCCACAGCCACTATTATCGTAGGATTTAAACTTAATTCAGTTTTTTTTTTTGACTCGGTTAAATTAGTCTCTTCTTTTGCAGGCAGGTTTTCTTTGAGTTCTTCAATACGCTGTTTTTGTTTGGCTATTAATTTTTCTAACTGGGTTTGTTCCCAGTCTTTTCCCATAAATTTATGCGTAATAAATACGTTAAAAGTATGGTATAACAATAAAAATAGCCAAGCTAAAATGGCGAAAACAAACCAATTGGTATTAAATGGTTTAAAGTTTTTACCAAAACCTAAAATCAGATTTAACAAAATAAAAAATACAGAACCAATCAAAAAGAGCACAAAATGGACGTATAAGCGTTTTTTTTGTTTGATGCGTTTTTGAGCATTTTGAAGCAGTTCTAACTGATCTTTATCTACTTGAAGATTTGATTTTTTATTACCTAACATAATTTAATTCATTCATGTAAAGTTACAGATTTTTAATGACATATTTATGATAAGAATCAAGCGCAAAAAGGAGCATTTTTACGCAAACGATTTCGTTTAAAACCATTGATAATCAGTGATAAACAGTTAAAACCGGAATAGTAAAACAACAATTTAAAGTTCATTTTTATTGATTACTTTAAATTTTGGCACTCAATTGTTATTAAATTGATAATTCTTTTCTTAAAAATGGTTAAACTTAATGACTTAGGTAAATTGTTTCATAAATTTGCAGTGTTAATTAATAAAATTGAATTATGGCTATTACAAAACAATATTTAAAAAGCAAACCTGTTTGTAAAGTAACTTTTTCTGTTCCTGCAGAAGAAGCTAAAGAAGTAAAAGTTGTTGGAACCTTTAATAATTGGGATACTAAAACTGAAGGATTAAAAAAATTAAAAAATGGTACCTTTAAAGGTACGGTAGATTTAGAAACTGGAAATTCATATGAATTTAAATATATCATTGATGGTGTATATGTGAATGATTCTGAAGCTGATGGTTATTTATGGAATGATTTTGCTTCGGCTGAAAATGGGGTGTTAAACCTATAATTAGTAGTTAAATCTTATAAAAAAAGGCTTTCAATTTTGAAAGCCTTTTTTTATACTGCAACAGCACCTTTTATATGTGGGTGTGGATTATAATCTACTAATGTGAAATCTTCAAAGTTGAAATCAAAGATATTTTTCACCTCTGGGTTTAAAATCATTTTTGGGAGGGGTCTTAATTCTCTGGAAAGTTGTAATTCCAATTGTTCAAAATGATTACTATAAATATGAGCATCACCAAATGTGTGAATAAATTCACCGGCTTCATACCCGCAAACTTGTGCCATCATCATCGTGAAAAGTGCATATGATGCTATATTAAAAGGAACGCCTAAAAAAATATCGGCGCTTCGCTGGTATAATTGGCAAGACAATTTTCCATTGGCAACATAAAATTGAAAAAAGGCATGACAAGGCGGTAAAGCTGCTTTGCCATTAGCAACATTTTCACTAAAAGATTTTGAAGTATCTGGAAGTACCGAAGGGTTCCATGCTGAAACTAACATGCGCCGACTATTTGGATAGTTTTTTAATATTTCAACAATCTCTTTAATTTGATCAATATCATCGTCATTCCAATTGCGCCACTGATGTCCGTAAACGGGACCTAAATCACCGTTTTCATTGGCCCAGTCATTCCAAATTCTTACGCCATTATCAGTTAAATATTTAATATTAGTATCGCCTTTTAAAAACCAAAGCAATTCATAAATAATAGATTTTAAATGTAACTTCTTAGTGGTTACCATTGGAAAACCTTCACTTAAATCAAACCGCATCTGATAACCAAAAACACTTTTGGTTCCCGTTCCTGTGCGGTCTTCTTTTTGATTGCCGTTGGTTAAAACATGCTTTACTAGGTCATGATATTGCTTCATAATAGTGTCCACAACAGTGGAAATTCTTTAAAAATTTATATGAAATTCTGAAATTTAAAAATAGAAAAAAGGGTTGAACTGGAAAGTACTGGCTAACAAATTATATTAAAAGTTATTAACTACTATCCAATAATCATTCCTGCAATAGTTGCTGAAAGCAAAGAGGCTATCGTACCACCAATTAAAGCTCTTAATCCAAATTCAGATAATACTTTTCTTTGGCCTGGTGCCAAAGAGCCTATTCCTCCAATTTGGATGCCTATAGAAGCGAAATTAGCAAAACCACACAACATATAAGTTGCCATAATGATTGATTTTTCAAATTTTAGGTGGGTTAAATTGGCCATGTTTTTAAGTTCTGCTAATTGTATATATCCAACAAATTCGCTTGCAGCGAGCTTAATACCTAATAATTGCCCCATAAGGGCAATATCTTCTTTAGCCACACCAATAAGCCACATAAGTGGAGCAAAAATATAACCTAATACAAATTCAATTGAAAAAGAAGTATAAGGTGTGTTGCCTGAAATCCAGTTATTAATTCCAAATAAATTTCCAAATTTTCCAAAACCATAGTTAATCATCGCAATAAAAGCCACAAACACAAGTAACATGGCACCAACATTAGCTGCTAATTTTAAGCCTTCAGTTGTACCGTTTGCAATGGCATCAAGAAAGTTTGAGCCAATGTTTTCCTGAGAAACTTCAAGTTCTGAATTAATTTCTTCTTCTTGAGGAAACAACATTTTAGAAATGACGATAGCGCCTGGGGCAGCCATTACAGAAGCTGTTAATAAGTGTTTTGCATAAAATATTTTTAATACAGGGTCATCTCCACCTAAAAACCCTATATAGGCAGCCAGTACACCACCAGCAACCGTGGCCATGCCACCAACCATTACCAATAGAATTTCTGATTTACTCATCTTTTCCAAATAAGCTTTGATCATTAATGGCGCTTCAGTTTGTCCTAAAAATATGTTTCCTGCCACACTTAAACTTTCAGCGCCTGAGATCCCTAAAAGCTTCGTTAAAACCCAAGCCATGCCTTTTACTACAAATTGTATTATGCCGAAGTAAAATAATACGGATGTTAAAGCTGAGAAAAAAATAATGGTTGGTAATATTTGAAATAAAAATATAAACCCAAACGTATCAGCATTCACTAATCCTCCTAAAAGAAACTCGCTACCTGCCTGAGTGAAATCAAGTATTTTTACAAATATTTTCCCAACAAATTCAAAAACTGACTGGATTGCTGGAATTTTTAAAACCCCAATGGCTAAAAGTAATTGTGCCATAAGTCCAAACCCAATGGTTTTCCAGTTGATAGCTTTTCTATTTTTACTTAAAATAAATGAAATTATAAGCAAGACCAGCATTCCCAGAATACCACGCATTAAACTATTTATTGAAAACCCGCTAATTGGAATTGCAGTACCAACAGCCACTGCAGTTTCAACTGTAGAAGCAATTATTTCATTGGCTTGTGAAGGTATTGAATCAGCTACTTGAGTAGTAATTTCAGTAGCAGTTTTTAAAGTATCTACGGACGCTGTCTGATTTGTGTTTTGAGCTAAAACGGAATAAGTTAATCCAAAAAAAAAGGCTATTGTAGCCAAAAAAATATGTTTCATATGCTCAATTTTCAGTCTTATTTTAAAATTAAAAACCTACTTAATTATTAAGTATGTATAATTTCTCTTAGTAAAATAGTTATTCTCGTTTAGAAATTTCGTCTCTAATATGAGCTGCTTTTTCATAATCCTCATTCGTAACCGCTTCATCAAGCATACTGTGCAGTTCTTCAAGGGTTTTTGATTTGTAGTTTTCTTTAGGCTTATTCAATTCCAGTTCGTCTGCTAACAAGTCATCAACTAAAATGCTGTCTTGTTCATCTTCATCTTCTTTTTTAGGATTCACTTTTAAATAAATACCAGCCTTATCTAAAATATTTTTATAAGTAAAAATGGGTGCTTGAAATCGTAATGCTAATGCAATAGCATCACTCGTTCTGGCATCAATGATTTCTTCAATTTTATCACGTTCACAAATCAAACTTGAATAAAAAACGCCGTCCACCAGTTTATGAATGATGACTTGTTTTACAACAATATCAAATCTGTCGGCAAAGTTTTTAAACAAATCATGGGTTAATGGTCTTGGTGGACTGATTTCCTTTTCAAGAGCAATGGCAATAGATTGTGCTTCAAATGCACCAATCACTATAGGTAGTTTGCGGTCACCGTCTACTTCATTTAAAATTAAAGCATAAGCGCCATTCTGGGTCTGACTGTAGGAAATTCCTTTTATGTTAAGTCTAACTAAACTCATAAATTTATAAAACACAAAGAACTGTTTAAATTTGGACTTTAGCAACTACCTAAAGCAGATAAACTTTAAAATGCCCAATTAAACAGTTAAATTGTTGCTACAATGTAGAAAAAAATATTTATTGATGTGCTTTAAAAGCTTTTAATTTTTCAATTAGCTGAGGCACTACAACAAACGCGTCTCCTACTACACCATAGTCCGCGGCTTTGAAAAAGGGCGCTTCCTGATCTGTATTTATAACAACTTTTACTTTTGAACTGTTAATACCAGCTAAATGCTGAATAGCCCCTGAAATACCAATAGCTATATATAAATTGGATGCCACGGGTTTTCCGGTTTGTCCTACGTGTTCACTATGAGGTCTCCAGCCTAAATCTGATACTGGTTTGGAGCAAGCTGTAGCGGCTCCTAAAACATCAGCTAAATCTTCAATCATACCCCAATTTTCAGGACCTTTTAATCCGCGACCAGCAGATACAACAATATCTGCATCAGCAATGGTCACTTTATTGGAAGCTTTATCAACAGATTCAATATGAATTCCAGATTCTGGAATAGAAGGTGTAAAATCCTCAATCGATGCAGTGGTTTTATTTTCTTTTATCCCAAAACTATTTTTAGAAACCCCTAATATTTTAACATCGGTATTAATTTGAAACATTTCGTAAGCTTTGTTTGTAAAAGCGGTACGTTTCACAATAAAGGGAGAGGTGCTCACAGGTGCTTCTAATACATTTGTAGCATATCCCGCATTTAAATTTATTGATAATAACGGTGCTAAATATTTACTGTTGACACTTGAGCTCACAACCACAACTTTTGTTCCTTCCTTTTCAGCAGCTTGTTGAATGATTGAAGCATATATTTTGGCATTAAAAGCGTCTAAAGAATCATTGTTGACTTTTAAAACCTTGCTAACACCATAAGTTTCTAATTCAGATGTTTCCATTGCATTTATGGTAATTGCTGTTACTGTTGTACCTAATTGATCTGCTATCGCTTTTCCGTATGATGCGACCTCAAGGGCTGTTTTTTTGAAACGACCTTGTTCTGATTCTATATATACTAAAACTGACATAATACTTGTTTTTTGTTTTTTAAATAACTTTTGCTTCGTTATGTAATAGACTGATTAATTCATCTAAATTATCAGGAGACACTAATTTTACAGCACCTTTTGCAGCAGGTTTTTCAAATTTAACAGATGCGGTTTCCGGGGCAATATTAATAGGATCTAAGACAGTTAAGGGTTTTTGACGTGCCATCATAATACCCCTCATATTTGGGATTCGCAGATCGCTTTCTTCAACAATACCTTTTTGACCACCAATTATTAAAGGAAGATCTGCAGAAACAGTTTCTTTACCACCATCAATTTCTCTGGTCACTTTGGCGGTGTTTCCATCAACCTCCAAACTTATACAGTTATTTACAAAATTAGAATTTGTCAGTCCTGCAATCATACCAGGAACCATTCCGCCATTATAATCTAAAGATTCACGACCAGCTATTATCAAATCATAACCGCCATCTTGAACTACTTTGGCTAATTGCTTGGCTACTGAAAAACCATCTATTGCAGGTGTATTGACTCTTATGGCAGCATCTGCACCAATAGCCAGTGCTTTTCGCAAAGTTGGTTCAGTCTCAGTGCCACCTACATTTACTACAGTAACATGGGCACCTTGCTTTTCTTTAAACCACATAGATCTAGTTAAGCCAAATTCATCATTAGGATTGATGATAAACTGTACACCATTCGTGTCAAATTTTGTGTTGTCATCAGTAAAATTAATTTTTGATGTAGTGTCTGGTACATGACTGATACATACTAATATTTTCATTTTGAATAATTTATATGTTTTTAATAGTTTTCAATGATAGTATGAGTAAATAAAAACTTTAACAAAGTGTAAACTTATACTATCGTTTAGAAGCCACGAAGTTAATTATTTATTTCTGAATATTTACTATGCACGCATAATAAATTTTAAATAATTCTTTTGAGTATAGTTATTCATTTATTGTTATTTTTGCAACTCGTATTAAAATTAATTTAATGAAGACAATTCAATTTAGAGAAGCTGTTTGTGAGGCTATGAGTGAGGAAATGCGCAGAGATGAGAGCGTATATTTAATGGGGGAGGAAGTAGCAGAATATAATGGTGCTTACAAAGCATCAAAAGGTATGTTAGATGAATTTGGTCCTAAACGTGTTATTGATACCCCAATTGCTGAGTTAGGTTTTGCTGGAATCGCAGTAGGCTCAACTATGACAGGAAACAGGCCAATTGTAGAATACATGACATTTAACTTTTCTCTAGTGGGAATTGATCAAATTATAAACAATGCTGCTAAAATCAGACAAATGTCTGGTGGACAATTCAAGTGTCCAATAGTATTTAGAGGTCCCACGGCATCGGCGGGTCAATTAGGAGCTACACATTCACAGGCTTTTGAAAGTTGGTTTGCCAATACACCTGGTTTAAAAGTGGTAGTACCTTCAAATCCTTATGATGCAAAAGGATTATTAAAATCAGCTATTCGTGATGATGACCCTGTTATTTTTATGGAAAGTGAGCAAATGTACGGTGATAAAGGTGAAGTGCCAGAAGGAGAATATACTATTCCATTAGGGGTGGCTGATGTTAAGAGAGAAGGAACCGATGTAACTATTGTGTCCTTTGGTAAAATAATTAAAGAGGCCTATGCTGCTGCTGATGTTTTAGCTAAAGAAGGTATTTCTTGTGAAATAATTGACTTACGTACGGTAAGACCAATGGATAAAGAAGCTATTTTAAAGTCGGTTAAAAAAACAAATAGACTGGTTGTATTGGAAGAAGCCTGGCCATTTGGAAATGTTTCTACTGAAATCACTTATATAGTACAATCTGAGGCATTTGATTATTTAGATGCGCCAATTATAAAAATCAATACAGCTGATACACCGGCACCATATTCACCTGTTTTATTAGCTGAATGGTTACCTAACAGTGACGATGTAATTAAAGCTGTAAAGAAGGTTTTATACAAATAAAAAACAAAAATTCACGTTATATAAACTTCATTAGCATGATTGTTGATGAAGTTTTTTTGCATTATGAAAATAAGATTAATCATTACCCTTTTCTTCTTAGGAACTTTTTATCTTTTATCGCAAACTAAAGTGAGTGGATATGTGTTTGATGAGTATAATCAGCCCGTATCTTTTGCCAATATTATTTTCAAAGGATCTACTCAAGGCACCATTACTGATGAAAATGGAAGATTTTATTTAGAGTCCAGTGAAACCTGGAGTACTTTAATAGTATCATTTATTGGCTATGAGTTGATTGAAGTACCATTGAGTAAAAAGGTCAATTATGACTTAAAATTCATTTTAAAAGAACAAGCGGCTGAACTGGATCAGGTGGTAATTGTAACTGGAAAGCAGTCTAAAAAGAATAATCCTGCCATAGATCTTTTAAGGAAAATTTGGGAACATAAACGTAAAAATGGTTTAAGGCAATTCAATCAGTACCAATATGATAAGTATGAGAAAGTTGAATTTGATCTTAATACGATTGATAGTGCGCTTATAAAAAGCAAACTCTTTAGAGGCATGGAATTTGTTTTTAGCGAAGTGGATACCTCTAGGGTTACTGGAAAAACATATTTACCAATTTTCATCAATGAAGCGGTTTCAAAAGTTTATGGAGATAATATTATCCATAAAGAAAAGAGTGTTTTAAACGGAAATAAAAATTCTGGGTTTAGTGATAATCAAATTATCATTGATTTTGTCCAAGACTTGTATTCAGATTTTAATGTCTATGATAACTATTTGAAATTTTTTGACAAGAGTTTCGTAAGTCCACTTTCAAGAACAGGCATTAATACCTACAATTATGTACTATCGGACAGTACCTTTATTGATAATAAGTGGTGTTATAATGTTATTTATTATCCAAGAAGAAAAAATGAACTAACCTTTAAAGGTGATTTTTGGGTTGCAGATACCACCTATGCCATCAAAGAAATAAATCTTCAGGCATCAAAAAGCGCCAATATCAACTGGGTAAAGGATATTTATATTGAGCAGGAGTTTGAAGTTTTAAATGACTCTTTGTTTTTGGTGAAACGCGATTATATGATGTCAGATTTCGCAATAAACAAAAAGGAAAAGTCTAGAGGTCTTTATGGTAAAAGGACCACACTTTATAATAATTATGTATTTGATAAAGAGTTAGATAAAAAATTCTATGAAGAAGAGGTATATGACTATGATAAAGATGTTTATGCGAGGGATGATTCATTTTGGGAAGAAAACAGACTTGAGGCATTAAATAAAGATGAAAAAGGGGTATACAAAATGTTGGACACCTTGAAAACGGTTAAAAAATTTAAACAAATCTATAATTTAGGAAGTATTTTGGCTTCTGGTTATATTGAGTTTAATCAATTGCCGTTAGACTATGGACCTATTTTTTCAACCTTTGGATTTAATGAAGTTGAAGGGTGGCGTTTACGCACAGGGGCTAGAACGTATTTTGGAAGAAATGATCTTTGGAGATTAGAAGGCTTTTTAGCTTATGGATTCAAAGACAATAAATTTAAATATGGCATGTCTGGCAAATGGTTGCTTGACAAAAAAAACAGATTAATAATATCCGGAGGCAACAGACGTGATATAGAACAGATTGGTGCCAGTTTAACCTCATCTACAGATGTGCTTGGAAGAAGTTTAGCTTCATCAGCTGTATTCACCGTAGGTGCTAATGATAAGCTTACTTCAATAAATTTAACAAGTTTTGCAGTTGAATTAGAACCATGGCGAAATGTTATTTTTAGATTGGGAGGAAATTATCGCACATTGGAATCAGCCTCACCAACCTTTAGTTTAGATTATAATACACCTAATGGCGTAGAATCTGAAATAAAACAATATGAAACCACTTTTTCGGTATCCTATTTTCCCCAGCGTAAAATGACAGGATTTGGCGTTGAAAGACTTGAAATTAATGATGATTATGCGCATCTGTTTGCACAAATAAGCCGAGGTGATAAAAGCGTCTTTAATGGTGATTTTGATTATACAAAATTGCAAATGTCTTATATTCAGCCATGGCAGATTGGAGGCTTAGGAAGGTTAACAACTACTATTGAGGCAGGAAAAACCTTTGGGGCGGTACCACTAGGTTTATTAAGTGTGATTCCTGGAAATCAATCTTATTTTTCAATTTATAATACTTTTTCACAATTACAGTATTATGAATTTGTGTCAGACACGTATACATCATTAAATTTTGAACATAACTTTAATGGACGTTTTTTATCTAGGATTCCCTTTTTAAGAAAATTTAATTTGCGTGAAATTGTTGGAATTCGTGGCGTTTGGGGTGAAATTTCAGATGAAAATATTGCCTTAAATACAACGTCCAATCCAAACAGTATTCCTTTAGTTGCTCCAAATGATAAGGTGTATTATGAGTATAGTTTTGGGGTGGGTAATATTTTTAAAATCTTCAGAATTGATTTTAATTTTAGAGGAAATTATTTAGAAAATCCTGATGCTAGAAAATTTGGTGTAACAGGAACTTTTGGTTTCCATTTCTAATTTGAACTCATTTTCCATTTTTCTAATGGTCAATATTTTATTCTTACATCGAGAATATCACGAAAAATATTAAAACTAAGAATCTTTTATTGCTTAATAGTCAGGGGAAGAGTATCTTTGAACCCAATTTAAGAAACCTCAGTGTTAGAGGAATATTAATATTTATAAAATAATATATGACAAAGAAAAATGAATTAACCTTTGATGTATTAATTGAAATACCTAAAGGAAGTAGAAATAAATATGAGTACGATTTTACCTTACATAAAATCCGTTTTGACAGAATGTTGTTTTCATCGATGATGTATCCCGGTGATTATGGCTTCATTCCAGAGACCTTGGCGCTTGATAAAGATCCCTTGGATGTTTTGGTATTAGGTACTGAGCCAACCTTTCCAATGGTTGTAATGGAAGTAAAACCAATTGGCGTCTTCCATATGACAGATGAAAAAGGACCAGATGAAAAAATTATTTGTGTACCTGTTTCTGATCCAATATGGAGTAACAATAATGATATCAGTGATTTAAATCCTCATAGACTTAAAGAAATTGAACACTTTTTTCAAGTGTATAAAGATTTGGAAGAAAAGAAAGTAGATGTTGGTGGCTGGGGTAGTGCAGAAGAGGCGATTGAAATTTATCATAATTGCGTAAAACGCTATGAAGAAAGTGAACATAAGAAGAAAAGAACGTTTACTATTTAATTTATTAGATTAATAAAATTTAGCATAAAAAATAAAGCCATCTTTAATTTAAGGTGGCTTTTTTTATCAATTATATTTCACTAATTTTAGCCGTTTCAAAATAAAATTAACTAACAACTAATGTATTAATATGGAATTATTAGTAAAATTTTTGCCTGCTTTCGGAGTCTTGGGTCTTCTATTTGTATTTGTTAAAAATCGTTGGATTACTAAACAGGATGTGGGTTCACCAAAAATGACAAAAATAGCAAAACACATCGCCGATGGCGCTATGTCATTTTTAAAAGCCGAATATAAAATTTTGGCCATTTTTGTAGCTGCAGTTGCAGTATTGTTATTTTTCAAAGGGAATGCTGAAGTGGGTTCCAATGGAATGGTGGCCTTATCCTTTGTAGTAGGAGCTATCTGTTCTGCTTTGGCAGGATTTATTGGAATGCGAGTTGCAACAAAAGCAAATGTAAGAACGACCCAGGCTGCCAGAACCTCTTTAGGAAAGGCGCTTGAAGTGGCTTTTGCTGGTGGTTCCGTTATGGGATTAGGTGTTGTAGGTTTAGGTGTTTTAGGTCTAAGCAGTTTATTTATGGTCTATCAAGACTTATGGCCAGGTTCAGAAAATATTCCTATGGTATTAAATGTACTTTCTGGTTTTTCATTAGGAGCTTCGTCTATTGCTTTATTTGCGCGTGTTGGTGGAGGAATCTATACTAAGGCGGCTGATGTTGGTGCGGATTTAGTTGGAAAAGTAGAAGCAGGAATTCCTGAAGATCATCCATTAAACCCTGCAACGATTGCCGATAATGTTGGTGATAATGTTGGAGATGTAGCGGGAATGGGGGCAGATTTATTTGAATCTTATGTTGGCTCTATTATAGGTACCATGGTTTTAGGAGCTTATATATTTACTCCTGAATTTGGAGGATTGGGTGCTGTATATTTACCATTAGTGCTTGCAGCTGTGGGAATTGTTATGTCTATTATAGGCACAGTGTTTGTTCGAGTTAAAGACGGTGGCTCACCACATAAGGCTTTAAATTTAGGTGAATTTGGATCTGGATTTTTAATGATTGTAGCGTCCTATTTTATTATTACAGCAATGATACCAGAAACGGTTGAAGGTTTACCATTTGGTTCTTTCGGTGTTTTTATGGCTACTCTTGCTGGTTTAATAGCTGGTTTTTGTGTTGGGAAAGTGACTGAGTATTATACTGGTACAGGAACAAAACCTGTAACATCAATTGTAAGACAATCCGAAACAGGGTCAGCCACTAATATCATTGCTGGTTTAGGCGTAGGGATGATGTCAACGGCACTACCTATTTTATTAATTGCAGCAGCAATTATGGTATCTCATTATTATGCCGGTTTATATGGTATCGCTATTGCTGCCGTAGGAATGTTGGCAAATACCGGAATTCAATTAGCGGTTGATGCTTATGGGCCAATTTCTGATAATGCCGGTGGTATTGCTGAAATGGCGGAATTACCAAAAGAAGTTCGTGAAAGAACTGATAAATTAGATGCAGTAGGTAATACCACTGCAGCCATTGGAAAAGGATTTGCTATTGCGTCAGCAGCCTTAACGGCATTAGCCTTATTTGCTGCTTTTATGAAAACAGCCAATGTGACTTCCATTGATGTGTCAAAACCAGATATTATGGCTGGTTTATTAATAGGTGGTATGTTACCATTTGTGTTTTCTGCATTATCTATGAATGCAGTAGGACGTGCCGCTATGGCTATGATTGAAGAAGTGCGTCGTCAATTTAAAGACATTCCTCAATTGCATGCAGCTTTGGAAGTTATGCGAAAATATGATTCAGATATGTCAAAAGCTTCTGAAGCAGATAGAAAAATATTTGATGCTGCTGACGGTTATGCTGAATATGAAAAATGTGTTGAAATTTCAACGAATGCCTCTATTAAAGAAATGGTGTTGCCAGGGCTTATGGCTTTAGCTGTTCCGGTAGCCATTGGTTTTATTGGTGGTCCTCAAATGTTAGGAGGCTTGTTGGCAGGTGTTACAACTTGCGGTGTTCTTATGGCCATCTTTCAATCTAATGCTGGAGGAGCTTGGGATAACGCTAAGAAAATGATTGAGGCGGAAGGGCGTAAAGGAACAGCTGCACATAAAGCGGCTGTGGTTGGAGATACAGTGGGAGATCCTTTTAAAGATACTTCTGGACCATCTTTGAATATATTATTAAAATTAATGTCAGTCGTGGCTTTGGTGATAGCACCAAGTATAGCTTTAGATGCCGATGCTGTTTCTGCATATGCTGAAACTGGAAATACTTCAAGTAAAGAGATAAAAGTAAATATGGAAAGTAATGATGCTGGAATTTTCACAGCTACCGTTACAACCGTTATTAATAATAATGGAGAGGAGTCTATGTCAGAGCAAGTTTTTAAAGGCACAGAAGAAGAAGTTAAAGCGAATATTGATGCGTTAAAAGATAAAAATATTAAATCAAAGGTTCTAGTTGAAAAGGTAATTGAAGAAGAGGTCAATTAGAAATTAAAGATTTTCATTAACAAAAAAACCACACTTCAAAAGTGTGGTTTTTTTGTTCTTATTAGTATTTATAGTTTAAAACAATCCGTTGATTTCTGCATCAATAGTATTGATAATGGTTCCTAAATCTTCAGGTTTTTCAACAAAATCTAAATGATCTACATCAATAATCAGTAGTTTGCCTTTGTCATAGCCATGAATCCAGGCTTCATAACGCTCATTCAATCTGCTTAAATAATCGATGCTGATAGAATTTTCATAATCCCTGCCTCGTTTATGAATTTGTGATACTAAATTAGGTATTGAGCTTCGTAAATAAATTAAAACATCCGGACCTTTAACTAGTGACTCCATTAAATCAAAAAGGGACTTGTAGTTTTCATAATCTCTATTGGTCATTAATCCCATAGCATGAAGATTGGGTGCAAAAATATGTGCATCTTCATAAATGGTTCTGTCCTGAATAATATCCTTGCCACTTTGATGAATTTGCAAGACTTGTCTAAATCTGCTATTTAAGAAGTAAACTTGTAGGTTAAAACTCCATCGCTCCATTTGATTATAGAAGTCATCTAAATAAGGATTGTCCACAACATCTTCTAGTTGAGCTTCCCACTTATAGTGTTTTGCCAGTAATTTTGTAAGCGTAGTCTTTCCAGCGCCTATGTTTCCTGCAATAGCTATATGCATAATATCAGTTGGTTTTTAATTGGAATTTTTGAAGGGTTTCATTGTTGTAAATATACAAGGTTTCATTGGTTACTAAAAACTGATTTATTAACAAATTTGGAATTTTAATTGGAGTTATTTCACTAGATTCTTTTTTTAAATAAAAAAGTGAATTACCTTTTTTTAGTATAATATTGCCGTCGCTTTCAACCATATTAGTAAATCCCTCGTTTTTTATTTTCGAAATTAAAGTTCCAAAATAGTTATAGATTAATAAATGATCATGGGTAAGTAACCAGCAATAATTATAATTACTTTTTATATCTAACACGTCGCTTGAAATTGGTAATGTTATAAAACGTGTGTTATTGTTTTTATAATCAAAAACTTCAAGTTGCCGTGAATCTTGATTAAATATCCAAAGTGTATTATCATTTCCTGTGGAGATATGAGAAACACTTCTGTAAGGTTGCCTATTGTTGAAATCAATTTTAAAAATTTCAGCTAACCTATTATCCAGAATGATAGCTGTATTGAAATCTTTGTAAAATAAGTTGATTTTTAAGCTATTAAAGGCATTTGCTGAAGCAATATTTCCTAATTGTAAATTATTATACGATGTGGTTTTATCATTATTTTTTTTATAAAACACATTATTGTTGACGTAGTAAATAGTGTTAAAATCATCAACATCTATTAATTTTTCAATGTTTAAGTGTGTTTTATCAATAAATCGGGTTTCAATAGATTCTTGGGAAAATATTGATATTGAAACAAATAGAGCTATTAAGAGAAGATGCTTCATAAAGATTTGAAAATTACAAAATCCAATTCATTTATGATATATTGTAATGTTAAAAAGGGATTTATTGTTAATGCAAGACCCAAATCGTCATTTTTTAAAGGTGATAAATGGGCATGTTTTAAAAAAGTATATTTTAATTTTTTTTAAATAAACTTTTCCTTACAAAATTAGTCTAAGTTATAGTCTTAACATTTTAGTATCCCAAGAGTGTTAAATATTTTGTAAAAACCCAAGTAACGTTTAATCATTCAGTATGTTTGTTAAACAATAATAGTGTTATTTAGAAACTTTTATTAAGATATTTCAAATGAATACAATTAGATTCAAGCCATTTTTTATCGTTGCCTTATTATTTTTTAACAGCTTATTATTTGCTCAAGATTTTCAGGGTAAAGCATACTATTTTTCTAAAACGACAATGGATATGAGCCGTTTTGGTGGTGGGCGTCAGTTAAATGAGCAACAGATAAAACAAATGGAAGCGCGGATGAAACAATGGTTAGAAAGGACCTATGTCTTAACTTTTAATAAAGAGGAATCCATATTTGTTGAAGATGAAAAATTAGAAGCACCTGTTGGTGGAAGAGGCCCAAGTGTTTGGGGAAGTAGTTTTTCACCAGGCCCTCAGTATAAAAATTTAAAAACAAATATCTATTTACAAGATCAGGAATTCTTTGGAAAGCAATTTCTGATTAAAGAAGAAATGCAACCTTTAGAGTGGAAAATGGGTACAGAATCTAAACAAATAGGTCAATATACTTGTTTTAAAGCTACGGCTACTAAACCTTCCACAGAGATTAACTGGACAAGAAATTCAAGAGCTGAAGGAGATAGTAATCCAGAAAAAAAGAGTGATTCAACTAAAACCAGTAATGTTGCCAGTGCAAAAGAAGATAATATTCCGGAAGAGATAGAGATGATTGAAATTGAAGCCTGGTATACACCTATGATTCCGGTTAGTCAAGGACCAGGAGAATATTGGGGGCTTCCTGGTTTAATTCTTGAGGTTAGTGCCGGTAATACAATCATGCTTTGTTCTAAAATTGTGATGAATCCTCAGGAAAAAACTAAAATAGAAGCACCTGTTAAAGGAAAAGTAGTCTCCAAGAAAGAATACAATGCCATTATAACTGAAAAAATGCAGGAAATGCGAGATAATAGAGGTAGAGGCGACAATGCTCGTTCAAGAGGTTAAGAAGTATCAAAAACTAATTAATTAAACTTAGTATAAAACAAAAAAATGAAAATTAATTCCATTAAAATATCTTGTGTAACGGTATTATTTTTTTTAACAAGTATATTCTCTTCTGCCCAAGATTTTCAAGGTAAAGCTTACTATTTTTCAAAAACCCCTATGAATCTTGGCGCTTGGGGTGCTAGAATGAGTGAACAACAGAAAAAGCAAATTGAAGATCGTTTGAAAAATAGATTAGAAAAAACCTATGTTTTGACTTTCAATAAGGAAGAATCTATTTATAAAGAGGATGATAAATTAGATGCCATTTCAGGAGCTACGGATTCATGGGGGAATAATTTTTCTCCAGGACCACAATACAAAAATGTGAAGACCAATGCTTTTGTACAGAATCAAGAATTTTATGGCAAACAATTTTTAGTAAAAGAAGAGTTGCAGACCTTAGACTGGAAAATAGGAACAGAAACCAAGCAAATTGGTAATTATACATGTTTTAAAGCAACTTGTAAAAGAGCCGATTTTGATGTCT
>JAHENA010000043.1 GCA_024643405.1 Flavobacteriales bacterium
TTTGGTTTGCATTAATCAAAAATAACAATTGAAACATGAATACAATAGAGTTAATGCCCCAAAGTTAAAAGCTAACGCATATGAATAAAAAAACTACTTCTATAAAATTACTGTCTTTACTGGTTACCGTTTTGTTTACGGTATCTTTTGGGTTTGGGCAGATTTTAACTTTTGATTTTGGAGGCCTCGTAGGTAATGAGGGGTCTGCTCCTTCCAATTTTAACGATGGATTTTTAGCTCCTTCGACAATAATGCGAGGGCCTGGTTTAATTGCTGCAGCTAATGGAAATAGATTCAACGCAGTAAATTGGGGATTAACAAATATTGCAAATGCCGTTTCTAATGGAAAATATATGCAATTTACTATTGTACCAATTACCGGTTACCAATTTAATTTAACTACTATGGTGGTGAAATTTCAACGTTCTTCAACAGGCCCACGTGGTATTGCATTAAGAAGTTCTTTAGACGGATTTACGACTAATATTGATGCAGAAAAAATTATAATAGACAATACAAACATTCAAAATTTTACTTTTTCAGTTAATCAAGTAGTTGCTGCAACAGCAGTCACCTATAGAATATATGGTTGGGCAGAACAACTAGGTGGTTCTGGTGGTTTTGAAGGTTCACCAAATGCAATAGTCGTTAATGGTGGCACATCAATTTTACCACCATGCTCAACAACCACTACTTGGAATGGCAGTACCTGGAGCTCAGGTATACCAGATATTGGTGTAAATGCAGTGCTTGCAGGAAATTACAATACAGGTACAAATGGTAATTTTTCTTCTTGTAGCTTAACCGTTAATACTGGAACAACTTTAACTATAAGTGATGTAGATAATGGGGCATTGAGCAATACATATGTGGTAGTTCAAAATGACTTAACAGTCAATGGAACCATATTAATGAATCCTAAAGCAAATTTTGTACAATTAAATGGAACTGTTGTAGGTTCAGGAACTTGTGAAGTTGAAAAAAATACAGCCCCAATGAATGCATGGTATGAATATACTTATTGGAGTTCACCGGTTTCTGGGGCCGAAATTAGTACTGCTTTAACAGACTCTGAGCCAAGCAGACGTTATAAATTTAATGGACAAAACTTTTTAGACGCTACAGCTGAAACAGCTAATAATGGCGCAGCTGTAGCTGGACAGGACGGTATTGATGATGACAATAATGATTGGCAATGGGTCAATGGGACAACAGTTATGCAACCCGGTGTTGGTTATGCGGCCACACTTACAGAATTTGCCTATAGCATTGCACCTGGAGTATCAAATAAGACTTTCAAGTCAACATTTATTGGTCTTTTTAACTATGGTGAAATTACTGTTCCAATTTATAGAAATGATTCTGAACTGAACGATGATAACTGGAATTTTATAGGTAATCCGTATCCATCCGCCATCGATGCCGATTTATTTTTAACAGCAAATACAGCTATAGCTAAAGATGTTGTTAGTCCAAAATCAATTGATGGCGCCATCTTTTTATGGTCGCAAAATACAGCACCTTCAGCAACTGAGAATGGTAATCAAGCTCTTAATTTTGCCACTGCTGACTATGCGATCATTAATGGCATAGGTCAAGTAGCTGGTGGAGATGGTATCATACCTTCCAGAAAAATACCTTCAGGGCAAGGCTTTTTTGTGTCTATGTCAAATGCTGCTTCTGCAACTCCATTTTTAGGAACTGTATTTACAACTAATGTTGTTTTTAATAACTCCATGCGTGTTAGAGGTGCTTCTGATAATAGCCAATTTTTTAAAGATTCAAATACAAAAGATAAAAACTCCAGTACAAATACCAATAAACTTTGGGTTAATTTAACTTCAGATAATGGGGTGTTTAATCAGACATTAATAGGTTATGTAGATGGTGCCACTAACAACTACGATGGTGCTTATTATGATGCTGTAAAAAACCTATCTGCTGGTGCATCCGCCGTATTATATTCAACTATTGAAGGTTTAAATAAAGTATTTGCCATTCAAGGTAGAACACCAAGTACTCTTAATGAAAATGAAGTGATTAATCTTGGTTTTAACACCAGTATTAATGTGCCAACAATCTATACTTTATCTATTGCCCAATTAGAAGGTGAGTTTTTAAGCAATAATAAAGTGTTTTTAAAAGATAATTTGTTGAATACTTTACATGAGTTATCCGCTTCTGATTATAATTTTACCTCTGAAGTTGGCGCGTTTAAAGACCGTTTTGAAATTGTGTTTAATGCGCTAGCCTTATCTACAGATACTTTTAATTTAGATGCCAATGCGGTTCAAATAATACAAGTAGATGATACCCATGTCACTTTTAAAGCGTCCAATAATCTAAACATTAAAACTGTTGCTATTTATGATTTATTGGGCAGACAACTCTATCAATTAGAAGGCAGTCATCATGAAGAAACTTATAACCTGTCTAACTTAAACCATTCCGTATTTATTGCAAAAATTGAATTATCAAACGGAGCTCTCATCACCAAAAAAGCCATAAAAAAGTAATCAAAAACAAGTCATAAGATTAAAGCCGTACCCATTTTGAGTATGGCTTTTTTATGTAGTGAACAACTTTCCGTAGCCTCATTTAGAATATAATCACTTGATTAATAAACTGTGAAAACAAGTGTTTAAAAAACTAATTTTCCTTTACCAAATACAACAAAACTAAAGATTAAAAATCTATATCTATTCAATACTTTTCCTCTCCTTTTTGCATATGTGCTTTTCAACAAAAATATAGACCATTAAACTAATTTTTTAGTGGGCATTGTGATATCTCTGTATATTTGTTAAGTAGCTGATATTCAGTAAGTTGAAATGTAAAAAACCTCGACAAACTGCAACACACTACAAAAAACATGGATAAATGGGCAAACCATGTAAAAAACCTCGATAAAATTTCACTAATTTAAATAAAACCCCATGAAAGAATTAAAAACAAAATTCAGAACATTTATGAAAGAGTTAAAAGACCACGCGATTGCCGCCTCTTATGCGATTCATAGATAAAAAAATTACACTAATAATTTTATAGGCCGAATTCTAATTGCAGAGTTCGGCTTTTTTTATGCTATAAACTATACTTTAAAGCCAGGATAAAATTTCTTCCCGCCGCAGCAATACCAGATGAATAGGTTTTATAGCGCTGGTCTGTAATATTCTCTAAACTTGCGGTAATGGTAGTATGATTATTTAGGTAGTACTGCGTTCTTAAATTTAACGTAACCCATGACGGCGCATACGGATTTCCATTAACATCAGAAGCATAGATATAATCCTTTTCAATTTCAGAAGGTGCTAATTGATTATAAGAAAGTTCATTGTTATAATTGGCAAACACATCCATTTTAAAAGTCTTGGCATTCCAGATTACATGCGTGTTCCCGAAATTTGGAGCGGCATGACGCAAAGGCGATTCAACACCACTATCATCTTCTTCGGTGCCACCAATAACACTATATTGTGAAGTGAGTTTTAATTGTTTACTCAAGTTCAGTTCCATGCCACCTTCAAAGCCATATACCCAAGCTTTTGCAGCATTTTGCATGGCCTGAACATTGCTCAATTCACCATCATAAATAATGTCAGTCTCCCCGTTTAAATTGTAATCTCTTCGCACCAAAGCATTGTCTAAATAGGTGTAATACGTATTGAAATCAAAAACCAATAGATTATTAAAATTAAGTTTTAAACCTACATCGCCACCATAGGCATATTCTGGTTTTAAAGACTCATTTGGAACCACCACTGAACCCGGCTCAGAGTCAAACACTTTTCCAATATCATCAATATTGGGGGCTCTAAAGGCCGATGATGCATTAAGCTTCCATTGTATAATATTATTCGGCGACCAACTGATTCCAGCTGTTCCAGTAAATGCGCCAGCGGTATTCTTTGAAGATTCAAAAGGTAAATTCAAAAACGCATTGTTTTCTTTATAATTAGCTTTTGATACAATATGATTGAAACGTACGCCCGATTGGAATATAAATTTGGTACTGGGTTTATATTTTATACTTGAATAAATGGCTGCCGATTGCCAATCAGAACCATTAGGATATCTTGATACTGCAGGAATCACATTGTTAGTCGCGATATTTTCCTCCATACCATAAGACATCACTTTGTTGAAAACATACTCCAAACCATAGAAAAATTGGGTTTTAGGGCTTATTTTTTTTTCTAAGTCCAAATTGAATGAATAGGCATCAACAGCTTCTTCCCTGATGTTTCTAATATCTGATTGAAAATTTCTATCTACTCTGCTTTCCTGAAAGTTCTGATAGGCCATAGTTACTTTGGCTTTATCATATAAATTGGAGAGACTGCTGTATTTCGTAATCTGTGCATTCACCATAAACCATTGTTGAGGACCATAATACCATTCTGCCGAACGTAAATTAGAACCTTTGTATCGAATTAAACGGTCATAGCGTGGCACATCAGAGGTGGTTGTATAATAAAGCCCCAAATCAAAACTCAAACTGTTATAAGGTTCAAATCTTACTTTTTGCATCACATTCAATTGATTGTAACCTGATTCTTTTTGGATTAGAGGATTGGGGTTGTCAACCATCACATCATCTCCATTTAATCTTGAGACAAATTGATTTCTTAAGTATTCTGCAGGCCCATGACTTCCCATGCGTAAATCATCAAAAATGGTATAACTGGCATTCGTTAAAAAAGCCCATTCTTTAAGACCTATATTAAAATCTAAATGACCCATCTTTTCATTACTGGCGGAAGCGTATCTCACCATCGTATTGGCTTTCACTTCAAGCGAATCAGTATATGATAATTTTGGTTTTTGCGTATAAAAGCTCATCACGCCTCCTATAGCATCACTCCCATATATAATAGACCCAGACCCTAAAATAACTTCAACATTTTTTATACTTAAGGGGTCAATTGAGATGACATTTTGCAAATTTCCACCTCTAAAAATGGCATTATTCATCCTGACACCATCAACTGTAATAAGTAATCTATTGGTTGAGAACCCTCTAATCATAGGGCTCCCGCCACCAAATTGGCTTTTCTGAATATAGACTTGCCCCGTTGATTCCAGCAAATCAGCACTTGTTTGTGGGTTGACGAACTGGATGGTTTTTTCGCTTACATTAATTATTTTTTGAGGAATATCTCTTTCTTGTTGTTCAAAATTTGAGGCGGAAATAACTATTTCATTTAAATCCTGAGTAATAACCTCTAAATACACCACATTTACCTTTTCGATTTGTGCTTTTTCAATCTTTTTAAGCATATGGGTTAAATGCTGAAAATATAAAATTTCATCGGATGAGAACTGGTTCAAGGAAGCTTCTCCATTTAAATTAGAAATCACACTTTTAGATTTATCAACGTTGTAAATGATAACCCCAGAAATGGGCTCTTCAGTAATGTTACTGAGTACTTTTATCTGTTGCGCCCTAATAGATGAAGTAAGTAAAAAGAAAATAAAAATGCTGTAATTTAACTTCATGTTTAATTAAATACCTGGTTTAGTATTTGTAACGATTTAGGTTTTTTAAACCCTCCCAAATGTAACTCATAATAAAGCAACATTAAATTTAAAAAAGACTGCCTTTGTTTTGCATTCAATTTTATATTAGATAGTGCATCAAATTTTGTGCCTAATAACTGTTTTAGGATGATTAAATTTTCGCCAGAAACCGCATAATCACCCACTTGTTTTGTTTCAAATTTCCCATCCTGCAAATTAAAATAGTCATGCTCTAAATGAATTTTTTCAGGATAAAATCCGAGGTACTTTGTAAGGTTAAGTAAGAAAAGTAAATGAAAGTTTGAACAATCTGAATGATGATCTAACCAAAGAAGCGTGGTTTCTAAATAGCTAAAAAGTGTGTCGTTTTGTTCTTCTTCTTTTAAAGTGTGCGTAAGAACTTCAGACAAAAACATCACAATAGCGCTTTTCATAATATTGGTATGTAAACTACTATACAAATGATTTATTTTGGCTTCTTTGATAGTGTGTAATGCTCTGTTAGGGTTATAAATTATCACTAATTGAAGTTGTGAAAGCAACTGAAAATAGGCCGTTTTTGTTAATCCCTTTTTGCTTTTTAAAACACCTCTGAGCAAAAAACTTAAAACACCATATTCTTGAGTATAACATTTTACAATTAAATCGTTATCTCGATATCTTATTTTAGAAAGTACTAGCGCATTGGTAGTAATATCCATTATCGAACCACCATTATCTTGATTACTCTTGTTTCAAAAGTGTCCAAATCTGAAAGCATTATCAAATAAACACCAGAAGACACCACATTATTTGCAAGATTTTTTCCATTCCAATAAGCGGTGCCGCCGTCTATCTCAAGATTATAGCCACGATATCTTATGTTTGTTTTTGATTGTGCTTCAGCCACAAGATTTCCTTCTATATCAGTAATCTTAATATTCACGTTTTCTGAAATATCTTTGATTTTTACTTTCTCTTCTACAATATTAAAATTTGGACGCACTGGGTTTGGATACGCAAAAGCCTTTGATAAATCGTCCTGAGGGCTGGATGCACCAGAAAGGAAAGACACCAATCCATTATCAGTAGCTATATAAACAACTCCGGAGTTTTCGTCAATTGATACATCCACAACATTATCTGACGGTAAGGGTGAATTCTGCTTCGTAAAATGATAAATGGTTTTTTGACCATCAGAAGACAAATAAAACAGACCTGCGCCAATGGTTGCAATCCATTTGTTATTAGAGCCGTCAACCTCAATACTTGATATAAATTGTTGGAAAAGCAATTCTTTGGCAATTCCATCTTCAAGTATAATTATTTCTTCAGCCCGCACAGTACCCTCTGTAAAAAAGCCTGAAGTATTATATAAAATCCTTAAACCTCTGTACGTACCAATCCAAAGTTGATTTCTTTTATCAATAGCCAAAGCAGTGACAAATTCTGTAGGCATGTTTTCGGATTCATCTTTTAGGCTTTTTATTTTTAAAGAACTGTTATTTTCATTGTAACCAATGAGACCATATTTATAACTAGCAACCCATTTAGTGTTATCACTACCAACAATAAGATCTCCAAAACCTAAATTACTCCCAAAATCACCTGAGATAACATCAGTAAAACTATAAGACTGCCACTGATTATTGGCAGGGTTATATGATTTTAAAGGTTTATTAATAAGACTGGTTATAGTCCAAAGCAAACCGTTATTATCAAATTCTGAAGCACCTACTCGGATATCTATATAATTAGGATCATTAGGCAAAATCAAAGACTCTAAACCACTATTTGTTTCGTTATATAACATCGTAGGGATTTCATCATTAACTTCCAGCAACCCACTAAAAAAGGAACTAATAAAGACTTGATTAGAATTCTCTGGATTAACAGAAATGGCATTTAAACACTTTGCGTCAAAAACCTCCGAATAAGGCGTATTAATCCATTTTTCATTTTTTAAATGACTCATCCCATAACTGTTTAATGGGTATGGATTATAAAACAAATCATAATCGCCAAACGTTACCCATAAATTATTTGGGGTTGCTTTAATTGAAAAGGGCTTGTTTAATAAAGGACCGTCTGGATGTATTTCTTCAAAACTAAGAGGTGATGTTAATGGTGTTTTTAAAATACCAAAATCTTTAGTGCCAATATATATATACTCTGAATTAATACTTGCTGCAGTATATGTTGTCATAAAATCAACACTTAATGCAACCTGAGCGATTACATTAAAACTGGAATCATAAACAAATACATTGTTCTTTGTAGTAACCATAAGATTTCCTTCTACAGCTTTTAAATCTAATGGTGGATCAGAATATAAAAACAACTCGTTTAAAATGTCATTATTAATTTGATAGATTCTATTATCTGTTCTTATTGCGTAAAGAGTATCATTAACAGTTTCTACTGCTAAAAAATCACCTCCTGTAACTACTTGCCAATTTTGAAAATCAATTAAATTAGGATTTGAAAGAAGTGCTTTTTTTATTCCGTTCCCATTTTGACAGGCCGCATAAATATAGTCGCCAAAAATTGCCGTTTGTTTTACAATCGTTTCATTTCCTGAATTTCCAATAAAATAAGTGTCTCCAAACTCTAGTCGTTCGAGATTAAAAACTGAAATGCCATAATTCGTAGCAATATATACCAGATTCCCAAAAGCGTTAAAATGATTAATTCTTTTACTTGTAGGGGTAATTGTGTTTTTATCAATTATATCAACAATTGTGAGGACGCTGTCCCCATTATCAAAAGAGATTTCAATTAATCCATTTTCATATCCAATTATTAATAATTGATAAATTTCACTATAATAAATAGTTGATATTTGCTCACCAGAAAGCCCATTAATAGTAGTAATTTCCTTTATTTCTTGTGTCTGAACATCATAACTGAAAATGGCATTTTCAGAGGCCGCATAAATTTTATTATTACCCTTTACAACATCTTTGATATTATAAAATGAAAAATAGCCTTTCCATAATGCTGAATAATCTTGTGCAAAGAGATAAGAAGAGGACAGAAAAATAAATAAAAAAAATAGTCTCTTGAACATAATTGCGTTTTTACAATCAAATATATTTATAACTAACGAGTTTTACTTCAAAATGATATAAATAAAACAAAAAAGCTTCCCTAAAAAAGGAAGCTTTTTACTATTAAAACTTTATGTATTAAACAATACCTTGATCTAACATAGTATCTGCAACTTTAATAAAACCTGCAACATTAGCTCCTTTTGCATAGTTAATATATCCGTCATCCTGAAGGCCATATTTAATGCATGCAGAGTGTATTGATGACATCATTTGATGTAGTTTAGCATCAACTTCTTCAGCCGTCCAATTTAATTTCATGGCATTTTGTGACATCTCTAATCCAGAAACACCCACACCGCCAGCATTAACTGCCTTTCCTGGGCCAAAAGGAATTTTTGCTTTATGCAAGGCTTCAACAGCTTCTGGAGTACAGCCCATATTGGAAACTTCAGACACATATTTAACGCCATTAGCAATCAAAATCGCAGCATCTTCTCCATTTAATTCATTTTGAGTAGCACTTGGCATCGCTATATCGCATTTTACTTCCCAAGGCTTCTTTCCTTCAATAAATTTTGCTTCAGGAAACTCCTCAGCATAAGGAGAAACAATATCATTATTGGAAGCTCTAAGAGCTAACATATAATCAATTTTATCAGCGTCTAATCCATCTTTATCATAAATATAGCCATCAGGACCAGAAATGGTAACTACTTTACCCCCTAATTCAGTTACTTTTAAAGCGACACCCCAAGCGACATTTCCGAACCCCGAAACACATACTATTTTATTTTTAAAAGAATCACTATTGGTCGACAACATTTCTTGAGTAAAATAGGAAGCCCCAAAACCAGTAGCTTCTGGTCTTACTAAACTACCTCCCCAATTAAGGCCTTTACCGGTTAAAACCCCCGTATTTTCAAATTGAAGTTTTTTATACATCCCATACAAATAACCTATTTCTCTACCACCAGTACCTATGTCACCAGCTGGTACATCAGTATTAGGACCAATGATACGCCATAACTCTAACATAAAAGCTTGGCAGAAACGCATAATTTCCGCATCTGATTTTCCTTTAGGATTAAAATCAGAACCGCCTTTGGCGCCACCTAAAGGCAACGTTGTTAGGGCATTTTTAAAAGTTTGCTCAAATCCTAAAAATTTAAGAATACTTAAATTTACACTAGGATGTAATCGAATCCCTCCTTTGTAAGGACCAATTGCATTGTTAAACTGTATTCTGTAACCTAGGTTTACATGAACTTGACCTTCGTCATCTAACCAAGTTACTCTAAAAGTTAAAACACGATCAGGTTCAACTAATCGTTCAATAATCTTAGCCGCTTCATATTGTGGGTTTTCATTGTAAATACTTTCAATAGATTCCAATACTTCATGAACCGCTTGCAAGTATTCTTTTTCACCCGGATGTTTCGTTTCAAGGTTTGTTAAAATGTTTTTTACATTCATAATATTTAAATATAAAAGTGTTTAAAAATATTTTGCAAAAATAGTGCTATTTAATTCAATATTTTTTGATTTAAAGGGCTATTTTTTATCAATTTAACAACATAAATTTTTATTTTATAAAAACTCCTATTATAATTAAAAAAAAAGGCTGTATCACATTGGATTTTACAATTTAGGGATTACATGAACCCTTCTGGAGGTAAATCTTCTATTGAATTTTCTAACGATTCTTGATGTTTATTGAAGTTAAATTCTGCTTTATATATTGCTGCCTTATTACTTTTGCCCTCAATAATAATGGTTAATGGTTCTTTAAAACAAATCTGTCTTAGGTACTCATCTTCATAACATGCTTCTTGTTTATTTAAATAATCTAAATCAAAAAAACCGTCATCCATAAATGGATTAATAGTGAAATAGCCTACTTTAAACGAGGTTAGATTTTGGAAGAAATGAGTCCCCTGACTAGGATCTATTCTAAAATCATTCAAACCTGCTTCTACAATTATTTTTGCAGAAGATATTTGTGGCCAAATTACAGGAATACCTAACCACGGATCACTTGAACCCCAACGTCCTGGACCAACTAAAATGTATTGCTGATCTTGATCTGAAAACTTTTTATTTATTTTCTCCACAGCAGCGGCAATTTTTCTGGTGTTAGCCGGATTGAATGTTTCTGGTTTTACATAAACAAAATTCCTTATATGATCATAAGTACCATTTCCCAAAGCCGATTTAGAGTAAATAATGGTATCTTTCATATTGAAATTTTCTGGTAATTCATTTTTTGAATCTATACTTTCAACAATAGGTCTTATTTGTAAAAAACTAAATATTCTAGGTTGCCCTTTTGGAACATCCAAGTTTATGGCAAATTCAATTTCAATAGGATTTCGCATTTCGCGTTGTCCGATGCGCAATAAATCCTGTAAAATTTCGGGAAGTGGAAATGTGTTATATTTTAAAACATTATCAAAAGTAACCACCCTTATTCCATCATGCAAAACACCTGGTCTGATGATATTATTTTGTAAATCGTATGTGGAAGCAACAAATTTTAAAGAAGGGTGATTCTTGGCTGCCCTCAAAGTGATCTTCTTTTTGTTGATTGCTTCGCTTGTTGAAACTTTATAGCTATTAGGATCAAGATCTAAACCATAAAAATACTGTTGTGTATCACGTTGCGTTGAATCTGGAGATGATAGTTGTAAGACTTTTTTTGGATGACTTGGAGAAAACCGTAAACTGCGGCCGCCACCTACTATAATTTCTCCTAAACCTAAAGCAATATTAGCGATACCTTCATTTGGTTTCTCATTTCCTATAGGATAAAAATTAATGGAGCGGGCAACACCCGATATATTTGGATAATATACGTCGTCATATTGTTTCCCAGTTAGTTCTTGAAGAATCACGGCCATTTTATCTTCTTCAATAGTATGTGCCGTTGCTTTTAAATAAACTTTACTTCCTTGAAAAAACGCAGAAGCCATAACGGATTTTATGGCATTAGACACCATTTCCAACATTCCTTCATTGTTCGTATTTGGAATCATATAGGTTGCAAATACGCCTGCAAAAGGCTGAAAATGTGAATCTTCTAAAACACTCGATGAACGAACTGCTATAGGTCTTTTAATAACATTTAAAAAGGTTCGAACATCCTCTAACACCCATTGAGGCAATGGTTTTGAAATAAATTTATTTAAAATTTCATCATCATCATTTGTATTGGCTACAAACCTAATTAAATCATGTTGTTCCATAAATTCATCAAAAACCTCGGTACTAATAACAACCGTGCGTGGTATAGAAATGTGAACATTGTCATATTTTCTAAAAAGCTTGTGGCGTTTTAAAAATGAATCTATAAATGCGAGTCCGCGCCCTTTTCCGCCAAGAGAACCTTCTCCTATTCTTGCAAACCCTAAATATTCATCATACCTTTCTTTATCAAATTTTACAATAACACCTCGCGAACGGTAAATTCTATAAACACTTATAGCATCTATTAAGAACCTCCTAATTTGCTCTACATCTTCAAAGTCTTCAAACTCAACATTGCTAAATAGATTGGCTAATGGAAATAAAGCTCTAGATTTTAACCACTTAGAATATTCGCTTCGTTTGGAGTGGTAAGCAATAGATTCTTTAGAAACCGTTTTTAATGCTTTTTGGAATTCGCTCAAATTTTTAACAACCGCCAAAACTTTCATTTGCTCAGGGTCCCAGAATTCAAAATCTCCAAAAGAAAAATATTTATTAATATAATTTTTTAAATCTGTGGTTAATGTTTCTGAGTGCTTATATAAAAATTTTCCCTTTAATTTTATAGCTATTTTCTCATTATTAATGTCTGACGATTGAATTAAAAAAGGGAAATAGCGTTGAGAACTTCTCACATATTTTAATAATTCAAAGCCAGCATTTGGATCACGTTTACCATCTTTGAAATAATTAACGTCTGAAATTACACCTAAGAGATTGCTTTTATATTTTTCAAAAAGATACAACCCTTCTTCATAAGTGGTTGCCAATAAAATTTTGGGACGTCCTCTCATAACCATCATACTCCTATGTTCATTCAGTCCTTCAGACATAAAAGCATGGGTTTGTTTTAAAAGAATCTTATATATAACAGGCAAATACCTTGAGTAGAATTTTAAAGAATCTTCCACCATCAAAATAGCTTTTACCCCAATTTGATTGATGTCCCGGTTGGCATTCATTCGGTCTTCGGTCAATTTAATAATTGCCAGGAAAATATCAACATTCCCATTCCAATGAAAAACAAAGTCAATAATCCCTTTATTCCCTTTTTGCAATTTACTCCTCAACTCAGAAGAATAAAAACTCAATGCTGCTATTGGAACATCCGGGTAAGCCCCTTTTATTTCTTTTGAAGTTTCAAAAGCGTTAAAGTTTCCGACATCTAACCAGGTTATGACTAAATCAACTTTGACTTCAGCCATTAATATTATTGCTCTTTTTGCAGAGTTGGCATGTACAAAATTGGGGGGATACCTTAAATTTAAATCTGTATACTCATTAAAAATTCGCTCATCTATCCTGCCATCTTCTTCTAACATGTAATAATCATAGTTAGAACAAACTATAAGAATTTTATTGATTCTGTTTTGCATTAATTCATTAAATGCCACTTCTTCAAATTCGTAGTTTCTTAAATCTGGTAAGGGATTTCTAATCATTTTTTATAAGTAATATTACTATTGCAAGATATAAATTTTACCGCTTTATTGTACAAAATAAGCCAAAGCAAAAAGGGTTGCTAATAGCAACCCTTTTAATTATATTAAGATTCTTAGTGACTTAAACAACTCCTTGTGCTAACATAGCGTCTGCGACTTTAACAAATCCCGCTATATTGGCCCCTTTAACATAGTTAATATAGCCGTCTTTTTCTTTTCCGTATTCAATACAAGAATCATGAATATTAGCCATAATTTCTTTTAATTTTTTATCTACTTCTTCTCTTGTCCAATTAAATCTTAAAGAGTTTTGAGTCATTTCTAAACCAGAAGTAGCAACACCACCAGCATTTGATGCTTTACCAGGGGCATATAAAATTTTAGCTTTTTGGAATGTATGCACCGCATCAATTGTTGAAGGCATATTTGCTCCTTCACTAACACATATACAGCCGTTGGCTAAAAGCATTTTAGCATCTGCTTGATGAAGTTCATTTTGTGTTGCACATGGTAAGGCTATATCACATTTTACTTCCCAAGGCGTTTTACCACCCACAAATTTTGCTTTTGGATATTTTTTAAGGTATTCACTTATTCTTCCTCTTTTAACATTCTTCAATTCCATAACATATGCCAATTTCTTAGCATCTATTCCTTCAGAATCATAAATATATCCTGATGAATCTGACAGAGTTAAAACTTTAGCTCCTAACTGGATACATTTTTCAGCTGCATATTGCGCTACATTTCCAGATCCAGAAACAACTACATTTTTGCCTTTTAAACCTAACCCTTTTGTTTTTAACATGCTTTCGGCAAAATATACCGTTCCATAACCAGTGGCTTCTGGTCTTATTAATGATCCGCCCCAAGACAATCCTTTACCTGTTAAAACTCCAGTAAATTCATTTCTTAGTTTTTTATACATTCCGAAAAGGAATCCAATTTCTCTTCCTCCAACACCAATATCACCAGCAGGTACATCTGTATTTGACCCAATATGTCTAAATAGCTCACTCATAAATGAATGACAAAAACGCATGATTTCATCATCCGATTTCCCTTTTGGATCAAAATCACTTCCTCCTTTACCTCCACCCATTGGAAGCGTTGTTAAACTATTTTTAAACACTTGTTCAAATGCTAAAAACTTTAAAATACTCATATTCACAGTTGGGTGAAAACGAAGACCTCCTTTATAAGGTCCAATAGCGGAATTCATTTGGATTCTATATCCTCTGTTTACTTGAATTTCTCCTGAATCGTCTATCCAACAAACTCTAAATTGAAGAACACGCTCAGGCTCAACCATTCTTAACAAAATGTTTTTTCCATAATAAATATCGTGTTCAACGATGTAAGGAATTACAGTTTCTGCAACTTCCTCAACAGCTTGTAAAAATTCTGGTTCGTGACCATTTCTCTCTTTTACAAGATCTAAAAATGCTTTAATATTACTTTTCATTTATTCAAATTTGTATTAATAATTATAAACAATACAGTTTTTCTAATCAAATATACGATATCTTTAAAAAATATGCTATTTTTTTTAGAATTTCGCAATGGATAATTTTTTTAAAAATTAAGCGTTTTCATAAAGATTTGATTGTTAATTCTGTTTTTATATATTTGTTTAGTTAATGCCTCAAAAAACAAACCTAATAATGCCTAACTTGAAACATTTAGCCTTTGCTTTTTTCTTGTTTGTAATATCTCAATCTGCGCATTCTCAGTTTGGATTCTCACGTGAAGTAGGTATTATAACTGGTCCCGTGCAATTTCGATCAGACTATGGAAGTAGAGACGACTCTCAAACCAATATGGGAAATATGGGGATTGGGATCGGAATTATACAATATGTGAATTTTTCTTATCGAAAAAACTATTCTTATAAATTTAGAGACGGGTATTTTATTGAACATTTCAAAGTTCGTAATGAAATATCTTGGAATAGAACTGAATTAGAACATTTTGGAAAATGGGTAGACCCTGCCAAAACTTCCGAAGATGCTAAAAGACTAAGAGGGCATAAAGGGGTATCTAAAAATTTTGATATAGGAACACAGTTAGAGTTTTACCCATATAATATAAAAGGATTTGAGTCTTTTACCCCTAGAATTTCTCCCTTTGCTAGTTTAGGAGTGCACTATACTTTTTTTAGTCCTGAGGTAAGTACAACTTATGATAATCCTGACCCTAATGCCTATGGCGATGTACTAAATCCATCCAATTTTTATTCTTTATGGGAGCCCGGTTCAGTTAATGCCTCATCAGGAGGCGCATTTTCTGTAGTTTCCAGCGTGGGGATTCGCTATAAACTTGGAAAATTATCAGATTTAATGCTCGATTTAAGATGGCAATATTATTTTAGTGACTGGGTAGATGGACTAAACCATCAATTAGAATATAACAAAAATAACGATTGGCTTCTTTGGCTTAATGTTGGTTATATTTTTTATTTAGATTAAATCTTTTAAAAAACTATCCCAAAGCTTGTTTCAAATCTAATAGCAAGTCTTCAATATCTTCAATTCCCACACTCAATCTTATTAAAGAATCTACAACTCCTGTTTTTTCTCGTTCTTCTTTAGGAATACTTGCATGTGTCATACTTGCCGGATGACCACTAAGCGATTCAACACCTCCTAATGATTCTGCTAAAGTGAAAATTTTTAATTTTTCTACAATTTTTATGGCTTCCTGATAATTATTCCCTTTGGTAGTAAAAGACAGCATTCCTCCAAAATCTTTCATTTGTGATTTTGCAATTAGATGATTAGGATGGTCTTCAAAACCTGGCCAATAAACCTTTTCAATTTTTGGATGTTTTTTTAAATATAGTGCCACTTCTCTCCCATTTTCACAATGGCGTTGCATTCTCACATGAAGTGTTTTTATGCCTCTTAACACCAAAAAGCTGTCTTGAGGACCACAAATCGCTCCACTGGCATTTTGAATAAAGTATAATTTATCAGCTAATGCTTTGTCTTTTACAACAAGGGCTCCCATTACCACATCACTATGTCCTCCAAGATATTTCGTTGCAGAATGCATCACAATATCCGCTCCCAAATCAAGAGGTTGTTGCAAATAGGGTGTTGCAAACGTATTGTCAACTGCCAACAGAACGCTGTGTTTTTTTGAGATTTTTGAAATGGTTTTAATATCTATAATATTCATCATCGGGTTGGTTGGCGTTTCAACCCAAATCAATTTTGTGTTTTTATTGATATAGCTTTCAACATTAGTTGCGTTGTGCATACTAATGAAATGAAATTTAATGCCAAAATCTTGAAATATTTTTGTGAATAACCTGTAAGAACCTCCATATAAATCATTGGTTGAAATCACTTCATCGCCAGGTTTTAATAATTTCATAACGGCATCAATAGCAGCTAGTCCTGAACCAAAAGCCAATCCGAAATTACCATTTTCAATACTTGCAAAGGCATTTTCTAAAGCATGACGTGTTGGATTATGCGTCCTTGAATATTCATATCCTTTATGTCCTCCTGGCGTTGTTTGCGCATACGTACTGGTTTGATAAATAGGAGGCATCACAGCCCCATAGGCTTGTTCGTGCTTTTGACCACCATGTATGGTTTTTGTATTGAATTTCATTTTAACAAGATTTTTACAAATGTAGTTTTTAATTCGGTGTATTCAAATGCAATAATTATCTTTATATAGGTTAAAATTTCACTCATGATAAAAAATAAATTGATATCATTAATTTTCTGTTTTATACTATTTAATTCATGTGAAGACGAAGCAAAAATCTCATTTGTTGAAGTCAATATAACCACTGAAAACAATGATTCCATTGAGATTAATATTCCAGAAGCTATCGGAGATATGACAATTGCTGAGGCGATTAATTCTGAGATAAATCACACTATAATGAGTGAGTTACACATAGGTGATTCAGAAAATATCACTTCAACAACTGTTGAAGAAAGTATTGATACTTTTAATCAGGAATATAAAAATTTCATGAAAGACTTCCCGGATAGTGCACAGGTTTGGGATGCCGAAATTGATGGAGAAGTCATTTATCAATCCAATGAAATAATTAGTGTGTCCATAACCTCCTATGTCAATACTGGAGGCGCCCATGGGATATTTCATATGTCTTTTTTGAATTTTAATGCTGAAACAGGAAAACGTATTCCTAACGGGAATTTATTTAATGATATTACTGCCTTTAATAAGTTAGCAAAAACCTATTTTGACACAACAATAAAGGATAAATCCACCCTTTTTGAAAAAGACAATTTTACCCTACCAGTAAACATTGGGTATACTGAAGAAGGGCTTATTTTAGCTTATAATGTTTATGAAATTGCCCCCTATTCCACAGGTCTTATAGATTTTACGATTCCTTATAACGAGGCCGATGATTATTTAGTTTTTAAGGGCTCTAGATAAAGCCATGACATATCCTAAATGCATGCCTTCATGAAATAAAATAAACTGAAAGGAGTCATCAATATTAGATAGCACATTTCCTGTTGTTGAAACGGTATATTCATGAAAGTTTTTAAAAACGTTATGGTTAAAATCGTCTTTCGTTTTTTCAATGGTTGAAAACAATAATTGTTTTATTTCATCAACTTCATTTTGCGGTACAAAACCTTCAGGCTTGGTGTCTTTCATATACTTGGCAATCATAGCTTCACTGACAATCATAGGTAATCCTGATAATTTATAAGCTAATAATTGTTGAGTCACCACAATATGTCCAATATTCCATATGATATTATTATTAAAACCTTGAGGTATTTTATTCAAATCGTCTAACGAGGTTTTATCCAAAAATTTATTGAAAAATTTTCTGGTATTTGACAGTACTTCCAATGTAAAATGCATGCGTTTATTTTTTTATAAATATACTTTTAAAAGCTATAATTCCTTTATTTTGCTCCATAATTTAATATCAAAAAGATGAAAAAGGTTTACTACTTGAAAACTTGTAGCACGTGCATTAGAATATTGAAAGAGTTGAATCTGTCTTCAGACTTTACTTTGCAAGACATTAAAACAGCGGAAATAACCGTAAAACAGCTAGAACAAATGAAAAATCTAGCAGGTAGTTATGAAGCCCTCTTTAGTAAAAAGGCAAAACTTTATAAAGAAATGGATTTAAAAAATCAATCATTAGAAGAGCGGGATTTTAAACATTACATATTAGAACATTATACATTCTTAAAAAGGCCGGTTATTATTTTTAATGACCAAATTTTTATTGGAAACTCAAAACAAGTGGTT
The DNA here is from genome assembly GCA_024643405.1 of Flavobacteriales bacterium. Lineage (GTDB taxonomy): Bacteria > Bacteroidota > Bacteroidia > Flavobacteriales > Flavobacteriaceae > Yeosuana. The sequence continues at coordinate 18,506 of JAHENA010000043.1, forward strand.
GAAATGGCTAAAAAAGCTCTACATAATATTGAGTTTAAGTAACCCTTGAATTGATTAAATCCTTTATTTTTACAGTACATTTTTAATTGACCAATCATACCTAAATAAATTAAACAAAACTATCTATAAAATGAAAAATTGGTTTTTAACAAGTATTTTGATTCTTTCACTTTTATCCACTGCATTTTCTCAACAATTAAAATCTCCTGACGAAAATTTGTCTATGGTTTTTACTTTATTAAATGATGGAACACCATCCTATAGTTTAAATTATAAAGGAAAACAAGTTATAAAGCCAAGTAAACTTGGATTGGAATTAAAAAATGATAGGCTTTCATTGTTAAATGGCTTTTCAGTAGTTGATACAAAAGCTACCACTTTTGATGAGACCTGGAAACCTGTTTGGGGAGAAGTTGCCAGCATAAGAAATCATTATAATGAAATGGCGGTTACTTTGAATCAAACTGAAACTGACCGACAAATGATTATTCGTTTTCGATTATTCAATGATGGTCTTGGTTTTAGATATGAATTCCCTGCACAAAAAAATCTGGTTTACTTTATTATAAAAGAAGAGCACACCCAGTTTGGAATGACTGGCGACCATACAGCGTTCTGGATTGCTGGAGATTATGATACTCAAGAATACGATTATACAACCTCAAAATTATCAGAAATTAGAAGTTTAAGCGAAGGCGCCATTTCTTCAAATGCTTCTCAAACACAATTTTCACCAACAGGCGTACAAACAGCTCTTATGATGAAAACCTCTGACGGAATTTATATCAATTTACATGAGGCAGCATTAATTAATTATGCGTGTATGCATTTAAATTTAGACGATAAAAATATGGTTTTTGAATCTTGGCTCACGCCTAATTCAAATGGGGATAAAGGACAAATGCAAGCGCCTTGCAACACACCTTGGAGAACTATTATGGTGAGCGATGATGCGAGAGACATTTTAGCCTCAAAAATGACTTTAAATTTGAACGACCCGTGTAAAATAGAGGATACTTCTTGGATAAAACCAGTAAAATATGTGGGTGTTTGGTGGGAAATGATAACTGGAAAAAGCTCTTGGTCTTACACTAATGATTTTCCTGCTATTCAATTGGGAGTCACAGATTATTCAAAAGCTAAACCTAATGGCACACATGGTGCCAACACTGAACATGTAAAGGAATATATAGATTTTGCTGCTGCTAATGGTTTTGACGCCGTTTTAGTAGAGGGCTGGAATGAAGGTTGGGAAGATTGGTTTGGACATGCTAAAGACTATGTTTTTGATTTTGTAACGCCTTACCCTGATTTTGATGTGAAAGGCATTCATGAATATGCTAAATCTAAAGGTGTAAAAATGATCATGCATCATGAAACATCGGCAGCCATTAGAAATTACGAACGTCATTTAGATAAGGCTTTTCAGTTCATGAAAGACAATGGCTATGATGCAGTAAAAACAGGTTATGTTGGTAATATAGTGCCTGTTGGTGAGTACCATTACAGTCAATGGACCAATAATCATTACCAATATGTACTAGAAAAAGCTGCCGATTACCAAATTATGATTAACGGTCATGAAGCCGTTCGACCTACTGGAATTTGTAGAACATATCCAAATTTAATTGGAAATGAATCTGCAAGAGGAACAGAGTTTCAAGCATTTGGTGGTTCAAAACCGAACCATGTAACCATTCTTCCTTTTACTAGGTTAATAGGCGGCCCAATGGATTATACGCCGGGAGTTTTTGAAATGGACATAAGTAAATTGAATCCTAATAATGATTCTCATTGTAATAGTACATTAGCAAACCAATTGGCTTTATATGTTACCATGTACAGTCCGTTACAAATGGCGGCAGATTTACCTGAAAATTATAATCGTTTCAAAGATGCCTTTCAATTCATTAAAGATGTGGCTGTTGACTGGGATGAAAGCCACTATTTGGAAGCAGAGCCCGGACAATATATTACTGTTGCCAGAAAAGCAAAAGGTTCAAATAAATGGTTTATAGGAAATGTTAATGGCGAAGCATCAAGAGAATCAACTATTAACTTAGACTTTTTAGAAAATGGTAAAAAGTACGAAGCCACTATTTATGCCGATGCCAAGGATGCACACTATAAAACAAACCCTCAAGCTTATATCATTAAAAAACAAACTGTGACCAATAAAACCAAATTAAAACTTTTATCGGCTTCAGGTGGAGGATACGCGATTAGTGTCATTGAAAAAAATAAATGATTTTTTAATTTTGGCTCCATAGTTCAAGGGATAGAACAAAAGTTTCCTAAACTTTAGATCCAGGTTCGAATCCTGGTGGAGTCACTCTTTAATGGCTTATAAGTATCTGTATATCATAATATTTCAAATTAACTTATCAAAACAGCATTAAAATTTAAACTAAGTATATTAGATTTGTGAGCTAATAAAAGGTTTGATTAATTATGGAAAACAACGCTTTATTCTCAATAATTCATGCGATTTGTGAAAAAAATAACATTAAAGGAATAAAACATCAAGCCTTTATTGATAGACTTATTGGTAATGGAAAACTTCTTTATTTTCTGTTTTCTCAACTATATTCAAAAAGAGAAGATTTAGAAAGTGTTTTTTATCAAATGCTTGAATTAATTATCAAAGCTTATAAAGAAAGGCAATCACAATTTTTAAAACGAGATGAACAAAAACATAAAGGAGGCGCTTGGTTTTTAAACAGAGAGCTTGTTGGAATGAGTCTTTATGTAGATCGCTTTGCAGGAGACTTAAGCGCCATGCCCGAAAAACTTGAGTATTTACAAGATCTTGGGGTAAGTTTAGTACATTTAATGCCTCTTTTTGAAAGCCCTGAAGGAGCTAGTGACGGAGGCTATGCTGTTTCAAATTATCGTGTTGTTGATAAGCGTTTTGGAACAATTAACGATTTAAAAAAGCTTCAACAATCTCTCCAAGAAAAAAACATGTATATGATGATTGATATTGTTCTCAATCATACGTCAAACCAACATGAATGGGCGAATAAAGCCCGCCAAGGTGATACTTTTTATCAGGATTTTTATTACACTTATAATGACCGTGCTATTCCAAATCAAATGGAAGTAACGATGCCAGAAGTTTTCCCAGAAAGCTCTCCTGGAAGTTTTTCATATGATGAACAAATGAATAAATGGGTCATGTCTGTTTTCCATAATTACCAATGGGATTTAAATTTTACAAACCCGCAAGTATTAAAAGCGATGCTAGATACTATTTTCTTTTATGCCAATTTAGGAGTTGACATTTTAAGAATAGATGCACCTGCTTTTATTTGGAAACAAATGGGAACCACTTGCCAGAATCTCCCAGAAGCTCATACAATCCTTCAGTTTATAAAAGTTGCGGTTGAAATTGCAACTCCAGGAATGGCTATACTTGGCGAAGCCATTGTTGCGCCGAAACAAATTTTAGAGTATTTTGGCAAAGGCTTTTTTACCAATCATGAATGTGACTTAGCCTATAACGCCACGCAAATGGCACTTCAATGGGATGCCTTAGCTACTACTGATACCAGAAACATGCTAGCGAACCAACATACTATTCTTCAAAAACCAAAAGGCACTACATGGATAAATTATACGCGATGTCATGACGATATTGGTTTAGGTTTTGAAGATCATTACATTGAACAAGTTGGCTACAACCCCTATCTACATAGAGAATACCTTAAAAATTATTTAGGAGGACGTTTGGAGTCAAGTCCTTCATCTGGTGATTTATTTGGAGTAAATCCAAAAACCAATGATGCCAGAATTTCAGGAACCTTAGCTTCTTTATGTGGCCTAGAAAAAGCCATAAACAAAAATGATGAAGAGGCCATTCAAATGTCAATAGACAAAATATTACTCATGCAAGCCAATAGTATTTTTCTTGGTGGCATTCCTATGATTTTCTATGGAGATGAATTTGGTTATACTAATGACTATTCCTATTTGAAAGACCCGGGAAAAAGTTATGACAATCGCTGGATGCATCGTCCAATGATTGACTGGAAAAAAAATGCCAATGCAAAGAAAAAAGGTACGGTTGAACAGCGCATTTTTAACGGTTTACAAAACTTATTAAAAATCAGAAAAGGTCATTCGGTATTTGATGATAATAATAATTTACAATGGCTTGAATCACATAACAGATCCATAGTTGGTTTTAAAAGAATATTAAACGAAAAACAGGTCTTTTGCTTATTCAATTATAGTCCTGACCCTCAAAGTTTAACTTTTTTTGCCTTTCATTCAATAAAATATGGGGTGAAAAAGCTTTTTAACTTATATGATGGGTCCTATACTGTAATTGGCAAAGCTAATGAGTCTCTTTCTTTTAAACCTTATCAGTTTTATGTGTTTTCAGTAGAAACAAACTAGTTATTAACCCAACCGTTTTTTAATAATATAAAACTGAATTTCCTTTCTAATTTGAAAACCTAATCGCTCATACAATGCGATTGCTTTTACATTATCTGCACGCGCATGCAGAAATGGTATTAACCCTCTATTAAGCACCGACAAGGCCAAAAAATGAGTGATTTTAGCAGCATAGCCCAAACCTTGATAATCAGGATGGGTGCAAATGGCACTTATTTCTGTGTACCCTTCAACATGTAATCGCTCTCCACCCATGGCAACTAATTTGCCATTATCAAACATTCCGTAATAACCCCCAAACTCAATAGTTCGTTTTGTAAATGGTCCTGGTTTGGTGAGTTTGGTAAGGAAAATCATTTCTTCTATATGTCTTTCATCGAGTTTGACCATTTCTAAAGGCTTTTTAGAGTTTGGTACCCCCATAAGATTGGTGCAGGTAAATTGATAAAGAGGTAATGTTAAAGTCATTTCCAATTCTTCAATAAAATGAACCTTTTCATCAATTAACAAAAACCAGGTGCGATTGACAGCCACATTATTAAAAAAATCCTTTTGACTTTTTTTATCCCAAAAAGGCATCCCAATAAACGGTGCCATTTCAGCATCAAAAAATGCATAGGATTTAAAGCCAATATTATAGGCTGCATCTCTTGTAGTGAGCGCGTTCCAAATGGGATTATCTAACAGAGATGTCATTACTAATGTATCCTTTTTGAATGGGTAAAATTAAAATAAAGTGGAGAAAGACCAACCATTCATAATCCTTATTTAAAACACTACTTATTACTAAATTTCAAATACAATAAAAATAATATCAAATAGATTGCTAAATAGAATCGATAGAAATTTCTAAACTTTTTATAGTTCAGATCATTTGGATACATATTGCTAATCAAGGCTTTAATTTCCTTGATAAATGCAGGTTTTATGTTGATGATCCAGCTATCTGTTTGATAAACAATTTTTCTGAATTTACTTCTGTAATGTGTCAATGGTAATCCCCATAAAATAAAGAGTATGAACCAGAAATTAGTTTTAAAGAAACTTAACATATTTTATTTTTTTGGAAACCATGGAAAAAAGGAATTGGTCTTTTGAATATATTCTTGATAATCTGGTTTTTTATCTTTTAAGGACACCTCTAACAGCGATACACCGGAAACTTTAATAATTAAAAAGGTCATTATTACGGACCCCAAAATAGGCCAATAACTGCCAGAAGCGATACAAAACAGTGCATATGACCACCATATTAGGGTGTCACCAAAGTAATTTGGATGTCTGGTATATTTCCAAAGCCCTGTGTCTAAAACCTTTCCTTTATTATTCGGGTTCTTTTTAAATTTGCTTAATTGAAAATCACCAAATGATTCAAAAATAAAACCAATTATCCAAGTTAAAATAGCCGCATAATCCAGCCAAATAAACTCATTCGATTTAGTATAAAAATTGGACCCTAATAATGGTAAAGACACTAATAGAATTAAAAAACCTTGTAACAAAAACACCTGAAAAAAACTAACCCACCAATATCGGTTAGCGCCATAATGCCTTCTAAATTCTTGATACCTGAAATCTTCCCCCTTACCAATATTTCGATAGGCCAGATATATTGAAAGTCTAAGCCCCCATATGCTTACTAAAAAGAGTACTATTAAATTTCTAATAAAATAAGCTTCTGAAAAGAAAAAGTAGACCCCGTTAATAATAACAAACCCCAGACCCCAAAATATATCTACAATACTCACATTTTTTATAAAAACACTTAAAACCCATAAGATGCTCATCAATATGAGTATGATTATGGCACCGTTTAAAAACAAAATTGACATTTGCATTGTATAAAAAAGTTTCAGATGAAAGATAACTCTTTTATCTCAAATTTGTAAATTAAAAGATCCCCATTATATCGTATCTTAGAAACATAATAAATCAATTATTGAGATATGAAACTTGATTTAAAATTTGTACGCGCACAGTTTCCAGCTTTTTCAGAACCTTCTCTAAATGGATGGGCCTTTTTTGAAAATGCCGGAGGATCCTATCCTTGTATGCAATTCATTAACACATTGACAAGTTTTTACATGAAAAACAAGGTCCAGGTGAACTATCCTTATCCTGCTTCAACTTTGGCTGGT
>JAHENA010000044.1:0-6856 GCA_024643405.1 Flavobacteriales bacterium
ATTCTATAAACTTTTTTAATTCCGCAAACAAGCTAAAAATTCCGATTTATATTATTACTAGTTCACTTTTTCAGTTTCCTTCACTCTTTTTTTATATCCTGATTTTTTTCCTAGAAAAAAGCCTAAAAGGAATATTCCAATGGGAAATAGTGTAAAAACTAAAATTATTTGGATTGGTCCGATTACTAAATACATATTTTCTATTTGTTTTTTGTGATTTTTTACATTTTTAAGTGCGTTCGTATTTTATTTTTTAAAACCTTCTGTCAAATGATTTTCCGTTAAAAATATAAACTCCACCATCTGCCATTCCAAAAAGTAAATTGTTACTATTGTCTTTATATATAGACCAAATCATTGGCGTTGAAAGTTTGTTATCTACAGTAAAGTTTGTCATCCTTTTGCCGTCATATTTCCAAGCTCCTGTATCTCTATCTCCAAACCAAATATTTCCTTCTGAATCTTCTTCAATGGCAAAAACATGTTCCATTGTTCCTGCTGGTGAAAGATTTCCATTTTTACTGCTGTTTTTGTGAATAAGTCCGTTTATATCTGAAAAATTTATTGTTTTATCATTCTCCATTAGTAAAACTCCTATGCCATTATTCCCTATCCAAATTCGCCCTTTTGAATCCGCTAATACACTTCTTATATGCAATGTTTCATGGTCTTTAAGTTCTAAATTTTCATGGTCAAAAATATTTAACATGTCACCATCATAATTGAATAAAGCCGCATAAGTGGCAATCCAAACCTTACCGTCTTTATCTTTTGATATATCAGTTACACCGTATGAATCATTTGGATTATAAATTTTTGGTTTAGGAAAAATTAAATAGCTCATATTTTTTCCGTCAAAACGATTTATTCCGTCTTCTTCGCCTGCATAAAACCATAAATCCCCACGGGTTTTATCCCATTCCAATGTTGGCTCGTTAGTCTTAGTGGTATAATTAGTAAACTTTTGCCCGTCATAAATACTTAATCCTTTTGAAGTTGCTATCAATATATGACCATTTTTATCCTCCTGTATTGATCGTGTTTGATTATCTAATAAACCTTCATTCGTTGTAAAGTATTCAAATGTTTTTCCGTCATAACAGCTGACTCCTTTATTATGAATTCCAAACCAATAGTTGCCTTTACTGTCTTGAAAAATGATGTTTATTCCAGAAGTGAATTTTAAGGTGTCGGTTTTTGAATATTTTACAAATTCAAAATGAACTTCCTTTTCGGAAGATTTCCTTTCAATACAAGAAAAGTTCAGAGTCAAAATGAAAATTAGGTAAATCAATTTTAATTTTTTGTTCATTTTGAGGATTTTCTTTATGAAGCCCTACGTGTTTTAGCAATGACTAAATGGTTTAACTAAAATAAACAATGTTTTTTACACGGCGTTGTATGTAGTTGTTTCTTATTAAAATGTTTTCATTTGTTACTAATTAACATTAAAATCACTAATATTTATTACTACACTTAATCCACCTACTAAACCTTCAGGGTAATAACCTACACATTTAATTTGAGTAGGATAAAAATATTTTTCGTCGTATTCAACATCAATTTTAGCTCCTTCCATTGGGCTGTCAGAAGAATTTATTTGCTCATTACAACTTTCTACTATATAATTTATATAATCAAAAATATCATTGATAGTTTTAAAATGAGGGTTATCGTCTATAGAATAATCTTGAAATTCAATTGATTGTGTATAAATAGTATCTAGCTTATTATCGATAACAACGGTAATTAACTTTGGTAGCCCACCAACAGAGGTTGAATGGTATTCTTGAATAAACGAATAATCTTTAATTCCGCTGCTTTCCCATAATTCTCGATTCGCATCATAAGACTCTATATTAAAAATCAGTCCCATTGAGTCGTCTGATTTAGTACAAGAAATAATTATCAGCGACATTATTACTAAAAAAATATTTTTCATAGTAAATCAATTTTAGTTTTTCATTTGATGTAGTTTGTTTTTTAATTTTCAAAATTTAGAAAACATATGGTTTCGCTTTACTAAATTCATCATGCCACATCACGAAATCGTGACCACTTGGTGCCAGATCAACTTTTTCAATCAATGAAGGATTTGATGGATACTTACCTTTTAATTTGTCATATTTTAAATAAATATAGTTTTTGATTCCACCATCTTGGTTGTAATCACCAAACAATATCAAATCGTGCCACCCATCAGTTTTACTTGAACTTCTAAAAATTGGTGGATATGTTACGCTAAAATAAGTGTTTACAGATAAATCATTATTTAACAAGTAAAAGGAACATCCGCCACTGCCACAAAAGTATGGTCCTTGAAGATAAATAATATATTCGTTTTTATAATCATCATTTAAGTCAATTTCATAGAAACTAAATTTTCGGTCGTCACTGGTTAATAAGTTCTTTTCTACCTCATTTTTGTTTTTATCTAGTAAAAAATTTATTATTTTTTGTGCAGTCTTATCGTTGGTAGTTTCTATTTGATAATTTTCCGTTTTAGGCGAGTCCTTTTCCACAACTTCAATTTGTTTTTGAATCTCAACGGCATCAATATTTTTTGATTGTGAGTTAGTACCTTTTTTAGAGTATTGGCAACTTGAAAATAATAAAATTGCAAACGTGTAATAAATAATATAATGTTTCATCTCATTTATTTTAGGGTTTATTTTCTGTTTCCAATGACTAACTACTACTAACGTTTTTAAGTATGATTTGTGCGGGTAGTCTGTTATGATTTTCCGAAGAGTGAATATACGAAAGAAAATGAACTCTTCCGCTTAACTATCAAGTCCAGACTAAATAATACAAGGTGTTGTTGTAAGTTTTTTGGTTAGATAATAACATATTCATAAGAGTTCCTAAAGAACCTTTCAGTTGAATCGTCAAATTGGACTTCTTTTGTTACTTTATAACTGTTTGAACTAAAAATATAAGTAAAATGGAGCGTTGCCTTTTTATTATCATCTTTGGCTTTAGCTAATGTAATTATTGTTATAGTTCCGTCTGTTCCAATTGTCTTAGAAACAACTTCTTGTTTTCCTAAATACCTTCCATTTTTTCGAATTTTTGTAACCGCTTTAACGTTTTTATTTGGTTCGTATGTATATTGAATGTTTTGTTCAATACCCTTTTCAGAAACAAATACTTGCATTGTGGCAGAAATTGGCACTAATTCACCACTTTGATAATCGGAATATGTTAAAGTACCTTTCCAAGAAGTGTTGTTTAATACACTGAAGTCTTCATACGAAATTTTATCTTGTGCAATTACAGATTGAAAACCTAATATGCAAGAGAATAAAATTAAGATGAATTGAATCGATTTTGAGTTCTTCATTAGATTGAATTTTAATTTAAAGATTTTTTTTGCTTTTATTATCGCTTCATCTTTTTAAAAATCACAGGCATAGTTTCTCCGTCAATTGCATTCATATCAATTAATTTCAAAGATTTTACCATTTTTAAAGTTGTCGTTTTATAATGTTTAAAATGTGGTGTTTCCAAATGCGCCTCGTATGCTTTTCTGTCTGCGTAAATTTCCAAAATTCTGATTTCAGTTGGGTTTTCTTTTTGATACATCGGATAAATGGAAATCACTCCAGATTCCAATTCAACCGAAGCTTTGGATTCCTCTCGCAAGATTTTTAAATAGTCATCTAGATATTCAGTTTCTATTTCAATCTCTGAGATTCTAATCATCATTTTGTCCGAATTAAATATTTGGCTTTGTTGTTTTTCTTTTCCGCAAGAAACAAATATAGCCATAGTCAATAATATCAAATATGTTTTTTTCATCTATCAGTTTTTTCAGCTTGTAGTCAACGTGATTGTATATGGTTTGTTGCGTGGTTAAGCACGTAATTTAGCAAATAAAAACCGAATAGAAAATCCACGAGACACGAGCGAAGCGAACTGGCGCAGCAATTTTCGTAAGTAGGCGAGTACTAGCAATTAATTTTACACTGTGTTGTGGTGTCGTTTTTATATATAATTATTTTATTTAAAAATCAGATTGTCTAATTCCAAATATTTTTCTTTCATAAGGCTCAAAGCAAATGCTCCTGCAGAAGCTGAAAAGACAGAAAAGTCAAACACTCCTTTTATTCCAGTCGAGAATGTCATTGATAAAGCAAATATTAGTAATAGAAAGCCGCTTAATTTTGCAAACAGTTCGGTTTTAAATCCAATTAACAGACAAATTGCAAATACAACTTCAGCCACAGTTACTATAATTCCGACCAATGGTATTAACGAGTTGGGAATCCAAGGGTTTATTAATTCAGTATAGTTTAAGAAATTCTCCCAATTTCCCCAAACAGAAACTTCTTTGTTCCAAATTCCAAGTCTGTCAGCAACTGCCGACAAAAATCCGAGTGAAATTGCAATTCTTAAAAAGATTTTCACGTTTTTTTTATTCATATATTTCTGTTCAATTTATCAAGTTTAATATTTAATTACAGTTTTTCTCAAATGCACCACAACGTTCTCGGCTATGAGTAGTTGCGCGGGTTAATACTTAACTTTGCAAGTACACACCAAACTGAAAATCCGCTAGGATTTTCAGAAGTAGGCGAGAACAAGCAATTACTTATAGCCATTGTTGGCTGTAGTTTTAATTTATTTTCTTGCTGCTTTAAATTCACTGCTATCATACCATTTTGGGAAATAATCTTCATTAGATAATTTCAAACCTACATTAAAAAATAGTTGTAAATCTAATCGTACACCACTTAATTCTGTTGTTTCAGAATTGTATTCATCTGATGGCTGATGATATTTGTACATACGATAATTATCATTATACTTTTTTATGTCTTCAATGCTTTTATCAAGCCCTTCATAAGAACCCCTAGCATATAAAGCAGGAATTCCAATTTTTGCAAAATTGAAATGATCTGATCTAAAAAAATATCCTTTTTCAGCTTCTGGATCTGGAATAATATACCTATTTTGTTTTTCGGCTGCCTCTTTTGCATATTCATCCATTTCAGATTGACCATAACCTCTAATAGTTAAATCTTTCATTTTTCCTGGACTGAATAGAGCGTCAATATTAATATTGGCCACTGTTTTGTTAGGTTTGAAAATAGGGTTTTCGCCGTAGAATGCTGAACCTAATAAACCTTGTTCTTCTCCAGTTACTGCGATAAAAACAATAGAACGTTTTGTGTTAATACTTTTCTTGAATGCTTCTGCTATAGCTAAAAGACCTGCAGTTCCAGATGCATTATCTACAGCACCATTATAGATTGAATCACCTTCAATAGCTTTGCCAATACCGAAATGATCCCAATGTGCTGAGTAAATAATATATTCATCTTTCCTTTCTGTACCTGGTATAAGAGCCACTACATTTTTAGAAACGTCTTTTTTAATTTTATTTTTAATCTTTACAGAAACGTTTAATTCTAGCGGAATTGGTTTAAAGCTTTTATTTCTAGCTATGGTTTTATAATCTTGCTTTTTCATTGAAGAAGCATCAAACATTTTTGCAGCACTTTCACCACTTATCCATGATTCGACATTTAAAAGAGGCAAATCACTTTCTATTATTAAATGAGCGCCACTCCCACTAGATTCTATTACATTCCATCCATAAGAAGCTGGTTCGGTATCATGAATTATAATTAGTCCATCAGCACCTTGCCTAGCAGCTTCCTCATATTTATAAGTCCAACGTCCATAATAAGTCATTTCATTACCTTTAAATAAGGTTGAATCCCCAGATTTAAAACCTGGATCATTAATTAAAACTACAGCTGTTTTACCTTTCCAGTCTATACCTTCATAATCATTCCATCCATATTCTGGAGCAACAATTCCATAACCTGCAAAAATAAGCTCAGAATTTTCAAGACTAACATCAGTTACTACTTTATTTGTTGTGGCCACAAAATCTTTTAAGGATTCTAAATTAAAACTTCCATTTTTCCCGGAAATTACCATTTTTTCAGAAGGAGTACCTGTAATTTCTACCATTGGAACATCTTGAAAAAAACTATCTCCATTTCCTGGTAAAAGCCCAAGTTTCTCAAACTCACCTTTTAAATAATTTACGGTTTTTACCTCGCCTTCGGTAAATGGTTTTCTTCCTTGGAATTCATCTGATGCTAACCGTTCAATGTGATTACCAATAGTTGTTTGATCTACTTCAACTATGTTTATTTTTAATTTTTTGTCGTTTTCACAACTACTAAAAAGCACTGCTGCTGCTGCTAAAATTTTTAAATAATTTTTTATCATTTGTATTTTAAATTATATGTGTGGTTTAATTATTGCCAACGTGTTTGTATATGAGCTGTGGCGTGTTTTAGCACGAACTTCTCCAAATAAAAACTGGCTTTGGAAAATCCGCAGGATTTTCCAAGTGAGGACTGACCAAGCCATAGCTTATATATGGTGTTGCCTGCAGTACTTTTCCCAGTTTTCATAGGTCATTTCAAATTTTATTTCGCCTTTTCCGTGAGTCCCGATTTCAGTCCATCCAGCTTTGTTGTAAAACTTTTCAGCTCTTGTTTTAGGTGAAGTTCCTAACCAAATATTTGTTTTTGTTTGTTCAAAATACCAGTCAAGCATTATATCGTGAAGTTTTCTTCCAATACCTTGCTTTTCAAAATCCGGTCTTAAAAATAGTGCCCAAACGTTTTTATCTTTTATATCTACAATTGAAAAACCAATAATTTCGTTATCGATTTCGCAAACCCATCCTTTTCCGCGTTTGGTTATAAATTCCGCACAATCCTCATCCGTTACTAAATTCGGGTTTGACAACGTATTTTCAGTTACAGAATTTCTTACGAACTGTATTTGTTTTATATCATCTAATTCCGCTACTCTGATTGTCATTTTT
>JAHENA010000044.1:6956-24891 GCA_024643405.1 Flavobacteriales bacterium
AAAGCCTTTTAGGGGTTACTAAAAGGCTTTTTTGTACAATTTGTGTGTTGTTGAATTATTTTGAATTGTTCTCTTTATTTATATCTGCCATAGCTTCTTTCGGGTCAATTTGAACGCTGGCCACTGGTTTTGAAGCTATAAAAGTATAGGTAGGGTAGGCCCAGGCCCAGTCGGAAATAATTGTGGCTGAGGTTGGCTTTTCACCACGCATCATTTGTAAAGGAATATAAAAATTTTCTGTGTTGCCATCCATATAAGTTACTGTGAGGTCAATTGGCATTGGCATTAATCCAATACGCTCTAAAGTGATTTTATGGTCATCTATAGCTTTTACGCTATAGTCAATCGTATTGGTAGTTTGTCCAAAATCTATTAAATACCAATCCAATTCTAAACCGGATACTTTTTCTGCTGTACGGACAATATCAAGAGGTTTTGGGTGTGTAAATTTAAAATCGTCAAAATATTTTTTTATAGTTAGTTTTAGGTTGTCATCGCCAATGATATAACCTAATTGTGCTAAAAACACTTCTCCTTTTGAATAGGCTGAAATGCCATAACCCATGTTAAAGGCATAGCGGTCTGCGTGTGTGGTAAGCGGTTGTTCTTTGCCAGATTTTGCTAAATAAATATATGCTCTATAGGCTCCTTTTGTTGGGTTTTCCAGATTTTTATTTGAGATGTCATTTTCAGCTAAATCACTAATGTAACTTGTAAATCCTTCATCCATCCATTCGTGTTTTGATTCGTTTGATGCCAGTAAAAACTGGAACCAAGTGTGGGCCATTTCATGAGCAATCACACCAAATAAGCTATTGAAACTGCCTTCACCAGTAATAAGGGTGCACATGGCATATTCCATGCCGCCATCACCGCCTTGAATTACAGAGTATTGCTTATACGGATACATGCCCACATTTAAACTGTAATATTGCATCAATTCAACCGTTTTTGCCTGTACGTTTTTCCAGTTGTCTAAGTTCTCTTTAGACATGGTGTTTTTGTAGAAAAAGTGTAATAACGGACCGTCAGGCACTTGCATAGTATCATGCGCATAATTGGGGTCGGCTGCCCAGGTAAAATCATGAACATTAGGCGCCAAGAAGTGCCAGATTAGTTTATCTCCTTTCGTCTTTTTTATTTTTTCTTGCGTGTACCCGTGGCCTATTTCTTCTGGGTTCTGTAAGTATCCGCTTCCACCAATAGTATAATTTTTATCAATAGTGATGCTTACATCAAAATTTCCCCAAACACCAAAAAATTCTCTGGCTATGTATGGATCGGCGTGCCAGCCTTCAAAATCATATTCAGCCAGTTTAGGATACCATTGCGCCATTGATAAAGCCACCCCTTCTGAATTGTTCTTGCCTGCTCTACGAATTTGTAAAGGAACCTGACCATTAAAAACCATATCAAAAGTGACTTGTTCTCCTGGCTGAATAGGCGTTGTTAAACGGACTTCTAAGATAGTTCCAATTGTTTCAAAACGTAAGTCTTCACCATTTTGCTTTAAAGAAGTTACCTTCAAAAACCCTATATCTTCTGGTGCTAATTGACTGATGCGGTCTTTTACTCTCGGGTCTGGATCTGCAATGGTTAAAGAATGCACATCCATTTCACTGCCCGGCTGAAAGGCATTAAAAAACAAATGATAATACACACGGGTGAGCACATCAGGCGAATTATTGGTGTAAACTAAGTGTTGTGTTCCGTTATATTGATAGGTTTTTACATCCATATCAACCGTCATAGTATAGTCAACATGTTGTTGCCAATATCCTGGGTTTTGTGTTTTATTAACGGGTTGGTTTATGGTCCCGGATGCAGCACAATACACCGTAAACATTAAAGAAAGCAGAGAAAAAAAACATCGTTTCATAAGGTAATATTTATTTTGTAAAGAGGTTTTATTTAAAACAAAAAGGGGAATTATCCCCCTTTTTGTTTTAAATTTTTGTTTTTTATTGAGCCATTTGAGAAGCCATAATTAAGGCGTTATAAGCATTTACCATTTTACCAGATTTGGTTAAATCTCCAAAAGGTTTCACATTGTTGGTGTCGCCTCCGGCTACCACTTTTGTTTTCACAGCTAAGCCTGAATCCATTAAAACGCGTTTTACTTGAGCCGCTGTTAAACTTGGATAATAAGAGCGGATTAAAGCCGCTACGCCAGCAACAGCAGGAGCAGCCATTGAGGTGCCTCCTTTGGTATCATATTCATTTTCTGGTGTTGTTGAATATATTTTAGCTCCTGGAGCAAATACATCAACATTTATTTTTCCATAATTTGAAAAACCCGCAACCACATTGGTGCCATATTTTGGTTCTAAAGCCCCAATGGTGATAAAAGTATCAGATACTTCAGGACCATTATTAACTTGATCATTTGGATAAATAGCCACAGTATCTAAATCTTCACCTTCATTTCCGGCAGCATTTACAAATAATACATCATGTTTTCCAGCATATGTAATAGCGTCTCTAACCCAGTCGCTATGAGGTGAATAATATTTACCAAAACTTGCATTAATTATTTTAGCACCATTATCAACGGCATAACGAATAGCTAAAGCCACATCTTTATCATATTCATCGCCATTTGGAACTGTACGAACCGCCATGATTTCAACATTATTTGCAACGCCATTCGCGCCTAAACCATTATTTCTTTCGGCAGCTATAATACCCGCCACATGTGTTCCGTGGCTCTCACTTTTCTTTACGGGCTTCACATTACCATTTCCATAATACTTCGTGCTCATATCATCTGGATTGTCTCCATTAATACGGCCTTTAAAATCCTTATTTAAATTATAATTTACACGATCATTTATACTTTCTAAAGCACCCTCAATTTCTTTATAGGCATCTTTAATAGAATCTAAACCATTGCTATACATATAGTTCATCATTTGAACGGCTTGTGTAACTTCTTGGTTGTCTGTTTTTATACCCTGAACGTCTTCTTTGGTGTAGTCTTTTTTATTTAAGTGAGCAGCAAGTGCTTCGTCTGCGCTTTTTATACGCTGATAAATTTGATCATATTGCATTTTTCTACCTGTCCAAAGCTGGTATTCTTTTTCATATTCTGCCTTAGCTTTTTCAAACTCCGGGTTGTTGGTATCTCCACTTGCCAAAATACGCACATATTCTAATTGCTCATCATAACCATCTCCAAGGAAATTCCATCCATGAACATCATCAACATAGCCGTTTTTATCATCATCAATACCATTGTTTGGAATTTCTCCTTTGTTAGTCCAAATAACCTCATTTAAATCTTCATGGTCAATGTCAATACCAGAATCTACAACAGCGACGATAACTTTTTTACCCTTTTTAGTTTTTATGATTTCAGCATACGCTTTATCAACACTCATTCCTGGAATGGTATCTTTGACAAGATCTAAGTGCCCCCAATTATGTTTTTCAGCCAGCGTTAAATCAGCCGTTTTTAAGGGTGTACTATCAATATTTTCTATAGGTGTTGAAATAATAGCAGTGCTGCCACAACTAAACAATAAAGACGTTAATAACGCCGATAAGAATAATGGTTTAAATGATTTCATTTGAGTTAAATATTAATTAAAAATTTCAGAAGTTGTATAAATATCTTTAAGCCGAACGCCTTTTTCAGTGTGCTGTACGGTAATAATTTCATTATGAGCATCATGTTCTAAAAACAAGAAATAGTTGTTGTCAGCAGCACGATTTAAAAAGATTTCTTTCTCATCAAGAGTTAATAAAGGTCTGGTATCATAACCCATTACAAAAGGAAGCGGCAGATGCCCTGCTGTTGGTAATAAATCTGCCATAAAACAAATGGTCTTTCCTTTAAATTTTATCATAGGAATCATTTGCTTATCTGTATGTCCATCAGCAAAAAAAACATCAAATCCAAGTTCAGAATTAACCAGCGTATCTCCTTTGGGGATAGAGGTAAATTTTAGCTGACCACTTTCTTGCATAGGTAGGATATTCTCTTTTAAAAACGAAGCTTTTTCTCGCTTGTTAGGTTGAGTAGCCCAGGCCCAATGATCATTGTTGCTCCAGAAATGGGCGTTTTTAAAGGCAGGTTCATAGCCCGTTTTATGAGCATTCCATTGAATGCTTCCTCCACAATGATCAAAGTGTAAATGAGTCATAAACACATCAGTGACATCATTAGGGTGAAATCCATATTGTTTTAAAGACTTTTCTAAAGTATCATCACCCCATAAATAGTAATAACCAAAAAATTTAGAGGATTGTTTGTTACCCATGCCTGTGTCAATTAATATCAGCTGATTGTTGTCTTCAATAAGCAAACAGCGTGCAGCAATATCAATCATGTTATTGGCATCGGCAGGATTGGTGTTCTGCCAAATAGATTTTGGTACAACGCCAAACATAGCGCCGCCATCAAGCTTAAAATTTCCTGAATTAATGGGGTATAAATTCATAAGTACACAAATTTAGTAAAACAGGCAGAATATGTGACAAATCTTAAGAATTTATTGTGATTTTTAGGCTTGTAAAAAAAAGCCTAATTTAGGACTTAAATAAAAGGGTTTGAAAAAATTAGAACGCAGCTTATCATTAATTACAGTAATAGCAATAAGTATTGGTGGTATGCTTGGAAGTGGCATTTTTGTTTTACCTGGTTTGGCTGCCGTAAAAACCGGGCCGTCTGTGTGGTTAGCCTATTTAATTGCTGCGATTTGTATTTTGCCCGCAGCACTCTCTAAATCAGAACTAGCAACAGCAATGCCCTCTTCTGGAGGCACTTATGTATATATTGAACGCGCTTTTGGCCCTATATTAGGAACTGTTGCGGGCATAGGTCTTTGGCTTTCATTGTTACTTAAAAGTTCTTTTGCTTTAGTCGGTTTTGGCGCTTATTTATCTATTTTAATTAGTATTGATCCAAATCTTACCAAAATAGTGGCGGTGTTTTTTTTAGGGTTGATTCTACTTTTAAACATTTTTGGCGTAAAAAAAGTAGGAAAAGTACAAATTGTCATTGTGGCTTTAAGCTTAACCTGTCTTACTTTAATCCTTGTTTTTGGGTTGCCTGAAGTACACACCAGCTTTTTAACCCCGTTTTTAATAAATGGAAAAATGGGTCTTATGTCTACAGTGGCCTTTGTATATATCTCATATGCTGGTGTAACTAAAGTTGCTGCTATTGCGGGAGAAATAAAAAACCCAGACAAAAATCTGCCTCGGGCTATGATTTTGTCGTTGTTTATAATGACAACTATTTACGTATCTATTGCTTTTATTCTGGTAGGAAATATTCCTTTAGAAGCTTTAGAAAAAGACATAAAACCTATCTATACCATTGCCAATATGTTGGGTGGACAATATGTAGGTTATGCCGCTGCGGTAATAGGGGTCATTACATTAATATCTATGGCAAATTCTGGAGTACTGGCAGCTTCCAGATTTCCATTTGCTATGGCCAGACATAAGCTCTTACCGTCTTTTATGAGTAAGATTCATTCTAAATATTTAACGCCAACTTCAACAATAATATTAACCTGTGCGGTGATGGCTTTGGTTATTTTATTTCTGGATGTAGAAAAAATTGCTAAACTGGCAAGCGCCTTCATGGTTATGATGTTTATATTGGTAAACGCCGCTGTGATTGTTTTAAGAGAGACTTCTGCACAGTGGTACAATCCTCCATTCAAGTCTCCAGTGTATCCTTTTGTTCAAATTTTTGGAATTGTAAGTGGAATTATATTGTTGGTTTTGTTGGGACTGATGCCTTTTTTATCAATTATCGCCATTTTTATTATTGGTATCGCCATCTATTTTAATTTTGGAAATAAGACACGAAGAACCGGTGTTTTAAGAAAATATGGTCACCGACCCGCTTTGTATTTGTTATACAAAAGAAAGAATAAAGAAAAGAAAGATTTCACTGTAAAGAATGGTTTAAATGAAGGCATTTTAGATGGAAAACTGGTTTCAGATGCAGGTGTTGTTGTACCCTTATTAGGGAACGAAAATTCTCCTGAGATGCTTGTTGAGATAGGAGCGGCAATCAATAGGAGATTACAGGTTCAAGCGGTAAATATTACGGAGGTCCCAAATCAAACCTATTTAGACGCCTTTATGGACGACAATCCTAAAATACATTCTTTAGCCAGAAGAATCACAGGCCTAGCTAAAGCAAAAAAGTTGGACATCGATTTTGAAGCGGTAGTAACACACGATATCTCTGAAACCATTGATGAATTGAGTAATCAAACCAATTGTGATTGGTTAGTGATGGGTTGGAACGGAAAGGCGCATAGTGGTATTTTTGTTAGAAATCCCATTGGATGGCTGGTAACCAATATAAACTCAGATTTTGCCCTGTTTAAAGATAACGGCGTGAGACACATAAGTAAAGTACTGATTGCACTTCGTCCAGGAAGAAAAGACAAAAATTTTATTGCAATTGCAGATCGTATTTGTCTGTTTTATAACGCGTCTTTAACACTACTTCATGTGGTTCCATCTCATTTTACAAAAGAAGCTGTTTCTACGATGGAAGAAAGCTCATTAACCTTATTAAAAAAAGCCACTTCTATGAGTAATTTGATTATTATAAAATCGGATGATTCTATTGACGCTATTTCTAAAACTTCTGCGGGATACGATCTCCTCATTCTTGGCACACCTCAAAAGGATAACTGGATAAACGTTCTTTTTGGAACCGGAAAAGATAAATTTACTGAAAAATCGGCTTGTTCTGTATTACGTCTAACGATGCGGGATAACTAACCTTTGTTTTTACATTTTTCTTATTAACTTTACTTTGAAATACCAAAACCCAATTTATGTTAGAGCTGGCCGGAATTATTATTTTAGGAATACTTGCCCAATGGGTTGCCTGGAAATTTAAAATCCCTGCAATTCTACCTTTGATTCTCATAGGGTTGTTGGTTGGACCTATAGCGGCGGCTTTTTTAAGCGAAGATGGCTCTAAATGGATAGAACCTACATGGAACGGTACCAATGGATTGTTTCCTGGAGAGGGCTTGTTTTATTTTGTTTCTTTAGCTATCAGTATCATCCTTTTTGAAGGCGGATTAACGCTTAAACGTTCAGAAATAAAAAATGTTGGACCGGTTATTACCAAGTTGATTACTCTAGGATCTGCCATTACTTTTTTTGGGGCAGGCGTTTTGGCTCATTTTATTTTTAAACTCAGCTGGGAAATCTCTTTTTTATTTTCAGCACTGATTATAGTAACAGGCCCAACAGTTATCACTCCAATTTTAAGAAACATACCACTTAAAAAGGATGTTTCCACAGTACTGAAATGGGAGGGTATTCTGATTGATCCCATTGGCGCTTTAGTTGCGGTATTGGTCTTTGAATTTATTAGTGTTGAAGGCGATAGTGGATTTACAAAAACAGCCCTCGTGGAGTTTGGCAAAATCATTCTGTTTGGTACCACCTTTGGATTTACATTTGCCCATGCCTTGGCCTTTGCGGTAAATAAAAAATTAATACCTCATTACCTATTAAATGTGGTATCGCTTTCTGCTGTGTTGTTAGTCTTTGTAGAATCAGAAATATTTGCTCATGAATCGGGTTTATTAGCCGTGGTTGTAATGGGCATGGTTATTGGAAATGGTAAACTTGAAAACATTAAAGAGCTACTTTATTTTAAAGAGTCATTGAGCGTTTTATTAATTTCTATTCTTTTCATTTTGTTAGCAGCTAACATTAATATTCAGGATTTAATGTTGCTTTATAAATGGGAAACAGCGGCCCTTTTCGCCACAGTAGTATTTGTTATCAGGCCCATAGGAGTTTTTTTGAGCACCATTGGATCTCAGCTTCAAATTAAAGAGAAACTTTTTATTAGTTGGGTTGGACCAAGGGGAATTGTAGCAGCAGGTATCGCTTCTTTATTTGGAAGTAAACTTTTAAAACAAGGCGTTGAGGGTGCTGAGTATATTACGCCATTAGTGTTTATGATTGTATTAGGCACGGTTTTACTTAATGCTACAACCGCTAGACCTTTTGCGAAGTTAATAGGGGTTTTTCTTAAACGATCAGAAGGTATTTTAATTGTAGGAGCTTCTCAATTTTCCAGGCTAATTGGTAGGTATTTAGAAGATAATGGACGACATGTTGTATTAGTTGACAGCAACCAAACGAATATAAAATTAGCTCAAGAACTGGAATTAGAAGCGATTAATGTTGATATTTATTCGGAAACATTGAATGATAATATAGAGCTTAATGACGTTGGCTTTTTAATGGCGTTAACAGGTAGTGCGGATATTAACGAATTCGCGATTAATAAGTTTAAAGACCAATTCGGAGAAAATGGGTCCTTTAGGTTAATTACCGTTGATGAAATAAATGCTCCAGCAGAAAACACGCCTAAAGAAGGTTTGTTTTCACATACAGATGATTTTATTCAGCTTACTGAAGTAGCTCGCAAATATCCTAAAATTCACGAAATTGAAATTAAGGACAGAACCCATTATGAAGAATTAATAGAACTAACGAATACAGATGAAGACAGAATCCCTCTTTTGGTTAAAGATAAGCGAGGTGTTTTAGAGATTATTTCGTCTTACAATAAAGCCATTAGCAAAGTGGAAAAGGGTTATAAGTTTGTGTATTTAGGGAAACGGATTAATGAAATAAAGACCCCCAAGTTAAATTAAAACTCAGGGGTATTCAATAGATATTTTTATCTGTGTTACTTAATATGAATTTCAGTAAAGTCTTTACTTATAATTAACGTTGTTTCTCCATTATCTTTGATGTCTTCGCAAATAAATCCCTCTTTATCAATTTCCAACTTGGTTACTTTGAATGGCAAACCATGCAACCTTAGTTTAAAGGTTTCATAAGGAGACGTATATTTACCAGATTTGTATTGCTGAATGATTAATTCATTTTCTTTCCCAATTAAGGTTAAGTCCCTAAGGCTATACCTTCCTTTAATATAATCATATCCATCATGGGCATCATCATATATCTGAGAGGTTTCTTTTCCTCTTTTAAAGTAAATATCTAAAACAACTTCTTTAATTTCTTTTTCACCAACATATTGTTGAATAGGATATTTTGGGATAATGGCCCCTTCCTTAATAAAAATTGGCATGGAATCTAAATCAGCATCTACCCATAATTCTTGACCACCCTCAACCACTTCATCAGTCCAGTAATTATACCAATTTCCAATTGGTAAATACATTCTTCTACCTTTAGCATTTGGCTCAATTATTGGGCAAACTAATATTTTTTCGCCAAAAATGAACTCATCATTTCTGTAATGTGTATGCGGGTCTTGTTGATCAAATAAAACCAATGATTTTAGTATAGGAATACCTTCATTGGCATATCTCCAAAATGCGGTATATAAATAAGGTAGTAATTGGTATCTTAATTCAATAAACTTTCTAACTACATTGGTCACATTCGTGCCAAAAGCCCAAGGTTCTTGATCCCCATGGTCACCAGAGGAATGGGTTCTGCAAAATGGATGAAAAACTCCTAACTGAATCCATCTCGCATATAGTTCACCGTTTGGCTGTTCAGCAAAACCACCTATATCTGAGCCCACAAAAGAGTAACCTGACATACACATACGCTGGGCCTGTATATTGGCAATGCTTAAATGCTCCCAGGTGGCAACATTGTCTCCAGTCCAGGTAGAAGTATAGCGTTGTGTTCCTGAATATGCCGCACGCGTAATAACAAAAGGCCGCTTAGGATAAGAGAATTTTTTTAATCCTTGGTATGTGGCTCTAGCCATTTGCATACCATAAATATTATGCGCTTTTCTGTGGCTACATCTGTTGCCATCATATTCATGCCTTACGTCATTTGGGAATGTTTTTCCTGGCACATCCATAACTGCCGGTTCATTCATGTCATTCCAAACGCCTTTAACACCAATATCTTCAACGAGTTCTTTAAATAAGTCCGACCACCATTCACGAACTTCTGGGTTTGTGAAATCTGGAAAATAACATTCGCCAGGCCATACCTTTCCTTTCATATAAGGGCCATCAGCACGCTTACAGAAATAATCCTTATCCAACCCTTCTTTAAAGACGCTATAATCATTGTCAATTTTAATTCCGGGATCAATAATAACAATGGTTTTAAATCCATCATCAGCCAATTCTTTCACCATTCTTTTAGGGTCTGGAAAGTATTCTTTACTCCAGGTAAAGCACCTGAAACCTTCCATATAATCTATATCTAAATATATGGCATCACAAGGAATTTTTAATTTTCTGAACTTTGCCGCTATGGCTTTGACATTAGATTCCGGATAGTAACTCCACTTACATTGGTGATACCCTAAAGTCCATAAAGCTGGCATTTCATGTGGTCTTCCCGTTAAGTCCGTATAGTTTGTAACCACTTCAGCCATGTCAGGACCGTAAAAGAAATAATAGTTCATTTCGCCTCCTTGAGCCCAAAAACTGGTAATATTTCTGCGTTCATGACAAAAATCGAAGAATGACCTAAAGGTGTTATCAAAAAAGATTCCGTAGGCATTTTTATTTTGTAAAAGACCAGTATAAAACGGAATGGCTTTATAAATAGGATCGGTGTCTTTTCCAAAAGCATAAGAATCTGTTACCCAGTTTTCAAAACGTTTCCCTTTTAGATTGTTATCAACGGGCTTGTCTCCTAAACCATAATAAGCTTCACCTGCATGAGATGTTTTTGACATTTTAACAATGTCCCCTCCATATTCATAGCTTTCTTCCCAGTGAAACCCAATTTCGTCCTCGCAGATAAGAGAATTATCTTTAGCATCAAAAATAGAAGTACGGGTGTCAGCTTTTAAAATATGACAAATTAGTTTTGAAGTTGTGATGACAAACTTATCAGCATCTTCTGTAACCTCAAGTAAATTATACCCTCTGCTGGCGTATTTTGTAATGGCATAAGAAAAGTCTTTATCAAAATTACCTCTGGTAGTATATCTAAATCTTAAAACACTATCCCTTACAACTGTGACATGTAATATCACATTGTTTTCAGTAGTAAAAGCCAGGGTGTCTAAGTTTTTTTTGTATGAAATTATTTTGGATGGAAACAGGTTCCCTTTATATTCTAATTCAGTATTTAAGATCATAAATAATGCAATTTAGTAAGATGGCGAAAATACTAAATATAATAAATTAAGTACCCCTTTTTTTTACAAAAAGAAAGGGGCTTTTTTATGTATTGTGCAATGTTTTAGGCAAAATATTAATCAAACTCCAACAACCTATGGTTTTATGTTAAAAACGCACATACCCAAAGGAGGCAAAATGATTTCTGCAGAATACTCTTTACCATTCCATTGTTGTTTCTTAATAGTTATCGCTTTTTTGTTGGAAACGCCGCTTCCTCCAAATTCTATAGCATCACTATTAAACACCTCAGAAAGTTTTCCTTTTACAGGAAGACCAATTTGGTATTTTTCATGAACTCTGGGCGTGAGGTTACAAACCACCACCACATTATTGTCTTCATTATAACCTTTTCTAATATAAGAAATGACGGAGTTTTGATAATCATCATAACTTAACCACTCAAAACCTTCACCGCTAAACGCCTTTTCAAATAATGCGGGTGTTGTTTTATAAAAAGCATTTAATGATTTAAAATAATTTTGTAGTGTTTGATGAGATTTATAGTCTAATAAATTCCAGTCTAAACTACCTTCAAAATCCCACTCTCTAGACTGTCCAAACTCGCCACCCATAAATAGTAATTTGGTGCCAGGATGCGTAAACATATACCCATAAAGTAAGCGTAAATTGGCGAATCTTTGCCATTCATCACCCGGCATTCTTCCTAAAATAGATTTCTTTCCATAAACCACTTCGTCATGTGATAATGGCAGCATGAAATTTTCAGTAAATGCATAGGCTAAACTAAACGTAATTTCATTCTGATGGTATTTTCTGTAAATGGAATCTTTGGCGAAATACTCTAAAGTGTCATGCATCCAACCCATCATCCATTTCATGCCAAAACCAAGCCCACCAATAAAAGTAGGTTTTGAAACCATGGGAAATGCTGTTGATTCTTCAGCAATGGTTTGCACATCTGGAAAAGATTTATAAACCTCTTCGTTTAATTCTTTTAGAAAATCTATCACTTCCAGATTTTCTCTTCCTCCGTAAATATTAGGCTCCCATTCGCCGTCTTCTCTGGAATAGTCTAAAAATAACATAGAGGCCACTGCATCCACACGTAAACCATCAGCATGATACTGCTCTAGCCAAAATACGGCATTACTAATTAAAAACGACTTTACTTCATTACGGCCATAATTAAAAATTAAACTTTTCCAGTCTTGATGATAACCCTTTCTTCTGTCAGGATGTTCATATAAACTTGACCCATCAAAAAAGCCGAGACCATGCGCATCTTCTGGGAAATGAGAAGGAACCCAGTCTAAAATGATTCCAATATCGCTTTGATGTAATTTATCTACTAAATATTTAAATTCTTCTGGGTACCCAAACCTTGAGGTTGGTGCAAAATATCCTGTAATTTGATAACCCCACGATGGGTCATATGGAAATTCCATAATAGGCATCAATTCAACATGGGTAAAATTCATCTCTTTAACATAGCTTACCAAGTCATCTGCCAATTCAAAATATGACAAAAACCGATCCTCTTCCAGTTGTTTTTTCCAAGACCCTAAATGAACCTCATAAACAGAATATGGCGCATCAAGCGCATTGTGTTTTTTTCGTTTTTTCATCCAGGTTTTATCCTTCCATTTATACGAATCGTCCCAGACAATTGACGCTGTTTTTGGAGGATGCTCACAGCGTCTTGCATATGGATCTGCTTTCTCTGTTTTTATATCATTATGATGACTATGAATTTTATATTTATAGGCATTGCCTTTCCCTACAAAAGGAATAAAACCTTCCCAGATACCACTTCCGTCCCACCTGACGTTTAATTGGTGCTCGCCTTCAATCCAAAAATTAAAATCACCAATAACAGAGACTTTTTTAGCGCTGGGTGCCCAAACGGAAAAATAGGTGCCCTCAATGCCATCAACAGTTACCAGATGAGATCCAAATTTTTCATATAATCTATAATGCTTCCCTGCTTTGAACAGATTAATATCGAAGTCTGTAAACAGACTGTAAGCTTTTACTTGTGCCATGTATTAATGATTAATAATATTAGAAATTCCTTTTAAAGGAATGACAGCCCATTGTGGGCGCGAATTAAGTTCATACCCTAATTCATAAACTGCTTTTTCTAGCAGACAGTATTTTAATATAAATAGACGTTCTTGATTATAGCCTAAATTTAAATTGGCGTTTTGTGTCTCTGTAACATAGGTTCCTAAAAATAAACCAGTAATGTAGCGATAGAGTATTTCGCCTGCTTTAAACAAATCCTCTTGAGGTGCCTTATAATGATTTATATTGTTAAAAATAGTGGCATAAATAGCATAATGAAAGGACCTAAAAAGTCCGGCAACATCTTTTAATGGTGGTTGCTTTACTTTTCTATCTCTGATGGTACTTTCAGGCTCGCCTTCAAAGTCTAAAATATAAAAATCATCATCTTTTACTAATACCTGACCTAAATGATAATCGCCATGAACACGAATACGTTCTCCCTTAAGTTTAGTCCAGTCAAAAGTAACAAAGCGTTTTCTAATGATATTTTTCTTGTTGAGAAACTCATGTGCTAAATCCAAGGCTAAACCGTCTAGCTTATGTAAATTGTTTTCAATAGTATTCAGCCTGTTTTGAAATTGATAAAGCATTCTATTTTTTAACCAAACCGTATAATCATCATTAAAGTGGGTTGGGGTAAAGGCTGTTTCTTCAAATTCAGAGCCTAGTGCAATATGCATTTCTGCAGTGCGCTTTGCTAAAGTTTTAATTTTTGAAAACAAATTTAATCCGGCCCAGTCAATAATTTGTGGTGGTATATCGCGAATGCTGAGGCGCTGAAATAATGAGGTATTTGGTAAGGAATTAATTTTAATATTCTTGTGCTCTAAATTTGAAAACACATTATGCAACTCTTTAAGCATGTAATCCCAAGCATCACCATCATTTGGAACCAGTTGCTGTAATAGGCCTATAGTGATATTGTCGTTATCTGAATCTACAACATTAATACAACCCAAATAGGCCGGTGTGTTTTTGAAGCCTTTTTTTTCCGACAAAAACTGGCTCATTTCAAAATCAGGATTTTTATCAGCGTAAAGACGTCTGAAAAACTTTAAGACATACTTATCATTATAAATGATAGAAGTATTGCTTTGTTCTAACCCCATAAATCTTGAGGACTCATAGGAGACGTTGGTAAAAAATTGACTTTTCTGGTACTGCACTTTAGTGGTGTCTTTTGGAAGTGCCGTAAGAATACGTTCAAAAACTAGTTTCCTGAACGACTCTAAATTGGTGGCATCTATTATAAAACCCTGATTTCCTTTGATGCTTATTGGAAGAATGCGGTCTTTTTGTGCGAAATTTTCATCGGTAACAAAGGCAATTGGCAAAAAGTAATGCTGATAAAATGCCTCCACAAAATCAATTTCAAGAATTAAGCCATAATACACTTCTCCGAATTGCTGAATTCTAAAATATTCAGATAATTCAATGTATTTTATTTTACTGGCTTTTCCCCCATACCAGCGTTGCTTTAAAATATAATCACCTAAAATGTCTGACAGAAATACTTTAACAAAAGCCTTATTGTCTAATAAATCTTCCCAATTATCATCAAAATTTAACGATAGTGGCGTAGCCGTTTTTATGTCAGTTTTTTTAGACATGATTATTTAGTGATCTTAAAAATATGAAAAGGCAATGTGGGGTGTAATTCAACATAATTCCATTCATTATACCAGTTATAGACGCTTCCGGTAACCAAATCATGCATTTGATAAGCATGTCCTTGATGTATTTTTAATTCCTGTAAAGGCACTTTCACTGAACCTTGTTGTGAATAATAGGGGTCCAGACTGATTATAATTAAAAGCTCATTAGTTTTAGCGTCATTCCACTTATAAAAAGCCATTAAATTATTGTTTTCTAAAAAACAGAATTTAATATTGTTTGTTTGCTGAAGGGCTTCATTTTGATGCCTTAATTGATTGACTCGCGCAATGATGGTCGTGAGTTTATTTTCTTTATACCAATCATAATGGCATAATTGGAATTTTTCAGAATTCAAATATTCTTCTTTTCCAGGTATGGCAGCATCAATCATTTGTTCAAAGACCGGACCATATATTCCTATATTGGAACTTAAGGTGGCTGCTAGCACATAGCGTTGAATGTATTTGGATTCATTAGCTCCCTGTAAGTGATATGGGTTAATGTCAGGCGTATTTGGCCAGAAATTTGGACGCATATACTCCCGTTGCTCTGTTTTTGTTAATTCTTCAATATACTCTATAAGTTCTTGCTTGTTATTTCTCCAGGTAAAATAAGTATAGGATTGGGTGTAGCCCTGTTTTCCTAATTGTTGCATCACTTTTGGTCTTGTGAAGGCTTCTGCTAAAAATAAAACATCCGGATGCTTGGCTTTTACTTCATTTATGATCCAATTCCAGAAATAATAGGGTTTGGTATGAGGGTTATCAACTCTAAATACATTGATACCGCAATCAATCCAATAAAACAAGGTGTCTAAACATTCTTGCCACAGGTTTTTATAGTCCTTACTTTCCCAGTAAATAGGCAAAATGTCCTGATACTTTTTGGGTGGATTTTCAGCATATTGAACGGTACCATCTGGGCGCCACTTAAACCAGTCTGGATGTTCCTTAACCCAAGGATGGTCTGGAGCCGCCTGAAGTGCATAATCCATAGCGATTTCAATATTAAGCTCTTTAGCCTTTTTAATTAAGACTTTAAAATCTTCAAGAGAACCTAGTTGCTGGTTTATGTCTTTGTGACCACCGTATTGAGACCCTATTCCCCAGGTAGAACCCACATCACCTTCATAAGCGGTTGTGGTGTTGTTTTTACCTTTCCTATTCACTTCTCCAATGGGGTGAATTGGAGGAAAGTATAAGGTGTCAAAACCCATTTTAGCTACTTTAGGTAACAAGCGCTCACAGTCTTTAAAAGTACCATGAACACCGGGTTTTTCAGAGGCTGAACGCGGAAAAAACTCGTACCAAGTACTAAATCTTGCTTTTAATCTATCAACATAAACCTGATATTCTGTTGAGGTGTTTGCTAATTTTTTCTCGGGGTATTTCGTGAAAATATCATGAAGTTTTTTACTAGTGGCTTCTTTTATAGCGTCTTGATAATGTTGTTCATTTTCAAATACCTCTTTTAATTTATCAAGATATTTTTTTTCAGCATCATTTCCTTTTTTGCTTGTGGTATTAAGAAATTCAATGCCTTCAAGTAATTCAGATTTAACATGTTGATTGTCTTCTATTTTTCTTTGAATCCCATGTTGCCAGTTAAGCGCATAATCAACCCATGCTTCAACTTTATAGGCGTAATACCCTTGTTTTTGAACAGTAAAAGCGGCTTTCCATTCGTCATTACCAATGAGGTCCATCCGCGCTTCACTCCATTTTTTTTCAGATTCATGTTTGTATAAAACAGAAGCCGCAATAATATCGTGTCCGTCACCAAGAACATTGGCGTCTACCGCTACCACTTCACCAACAACCCGTTTTATATAAAAGGCGCCGTTATTTATTTTGGGGTAAACATAATCAATGACAACCCTTTTTTGATTTTGCATTATCTATTAAGATTAGAGTCAATAAATTATTCAATGGTGTATCCTACAGGAATGATAGCTCCCTTTTTAATGACCACAATGCCTTCCTTAATAACATACATGTCAGTCTCTTTGTCTTCCAGGTGGCTTCCTCCATTTATTCGAACATCGTCACCAATACGACAGTTTTTATCAATAATGGCATTATTAATGAAGCAGCGCTCTCCAACACCCATAAGAATTTTTATTTTATAATTTTCAATTTCCTCAAGCGTTTCATAAGAATCACTACCCATCATGTAGGTGTTTATAACGGTACTCTCTTTACCAATTCTTGAACGAATACCAATAACAGATCGCTCAATTTTCGCAGCGCTAATAATGCATCCTTCAGCAATAACGGCCTTATTTAATAAAGTGCCTTCTATTTTTGAGGTGGGTAACATTCGGGCTCTTGTATAAATACGTTTTGATTTATTATATAAATCAAATTGTGGAATATCATTGGTTAAGCCAATATTCGCCTCAAAAAAGGAGTCTATATTTCCTATATCGGTCCAATAGCCTTCATACTGATAACTTAATGTTTTATGTGTTTTAATATTTTGAGGAATAATTTCTTTTCCAAAATCATTAGTGTTTGGATCATTCATTAACTCAACAAGAAGCTCTCTGTTAAAAATATAAATACCCATTGAGGCTAAATAATTTCTGCCTTGAGATTTCATTTCATCACTAACTTCAGAGGACCATTCAGGCAATAAATCGGCATTAGGTTTTTCTATAAAAGAAGTAACCACATTTTGACTATCTGCTTTTAAAATCCCAAAGGAAGTGGCGTCTTTTGCGTTTACAGGAATGGTGGCTATTGATATTTGAGCATTATTTTTCACATGAGCCTCAATCATCAATTCATAATCCATTTGATATAATTGATCACCCGACAGGATTAAAACATATTCAAAATCATGTCTTAAAAAATGATGCATACTTTGTCTTACCGCATCTGCAGTCCCTTGAAACCATGTTTTGTTGTGTGGTGTTTGTTCAGCAGCTAAAACATCAACAAAGGCTGAACTAAAAAAACTAAAATGATAGGTGTCTTTTATATGGCGGTTTAAAGAAGCCGAATTAAATTGAGTTAACACAAACATGCGTTTAATATCAGAATTAATACAATTGGATATAGGAATGTCAACAAGCCTATATTTCCCTGCAATTGGAACCGCTGGTT